>JACUTX010000008.1 GCA_014859615.1 Desulfuromonadales bacterium
CCAGAAGTTTGCTCTGAGCTGTTGCCGTAAGCGTATCGAATTGAGTTGGATCGACATGGAGCAGGCCGATGAGCGAATTGCCGGCAAGGATGTTGAAGTCGATGTTGGGGAGCGGTTCGAGTTCGTCGACACTCTGCGCTGCCGCGACCAGGGCAAGGAAAAGGCGCAGCTTGGCGATCTCAGTCGCCTCTTCCATGATGTCGACGCCGTAGAGGTTGTCGGTGATGATCTTTTTCTTGATGAAGTAGTTGATCGATTTGTGCTCGGCTTTTTCCTTACGCAACCACTCGGTCAGATTGCGATCACCCAAAAACTCGATTTTTCCGATGACCGCCGCATAGAGGTTGATCAACGTCTTCATGGCGGCAACGAGGAATGCACCCGAGCCGCAGGCCGGATCGAGCAGACTCAACTTTGGCAATACGGTGTGCAGCAGTTCACGGCAGAGCTCAGCGTCAAGACTTAACAACAACTCGGCCATCGAGTCGTACTTTCTTGCTGCCCGAACACCCTCAATGCCAGGCGTATTGATCTTGTCGAGAACCAGCTTATAGATGGTCCGTTCACAGAGATATTCGGTAATCTCTGGCCGGGTGTAGTAGGCTCCGAAGGCTTTCTGGTTGATATATTTCTCAAAAATATAGCCGAGCACATCGGGGTTGATCTCGTCGTCCTTGCCCGCTGGTGTGTCGTTGAGGTTCCACGAGTAGCGCTCGAAGAGCCCGAAGAGGTTCTCAAAAGCGCGATCGGGAATACGAATGTCGGGATTGGTGGTTTCGACGGCATGTGGCAGGAAGAGTCCGCCGTTAAGGTATTTGATGCTGCCGAGGAGTTTTTTTGTGTCGGCGCTTCGCTCGTTCTCTGGCTTCGCAAAACCTTCAAAAAAGAGCGGCCACAAGAAGTCGCGATAGAACCGATCCTTACCGAAGTCTTTTTTGCTTTGGACGAGTTTGTCCTGCAAATAGTCAAGTTTGCCTTTTTCTACAAATCCTTTTTTTTGTAGAAAATAGACGAACATCAAACGGTTGAGCAAGATTGATGCATACCAGTGCCGCTGTCGATCATCGGCAATCCCCTCGATCAGATCAATAAATGCCAAATGTTGTTCGGAAAACTCGCGGTAGAACTTCTTGGTGACCCGCTCAATGTCGAGGGCCTTCTTTAAGCGCGAAGCAACTTCAGTGACCGGTAAAGCGCCGTCGGCGTCAAGTTCGGAAATATCAACGACCATCGCCCCGAGCTTGCTGAGAAAAAGATCGCCTGGTTGCCCCTTGATATAAAGATGCTCGCGGGCAAAACTTTTGTTGCCTTCCCGTTTGACCCAATACCAAAGGCTGCTGGTGCGTTCCTGTTCAAGAAAGATCAGCAGGTTTTCGTGATGATGGCGGGAAATTTCCTTATGTAAAGCAGCACGCACCTTGGCTGGTGGCATCTTGCCGTCCTTGGCGATTACTTCAAAGACCACCACGCCGGAGAGCTGTGCAATCTGTCGGCCTGTGAATTCATCCTTTTCAACAGCCAAAGAAAGGATTTGACGGCTGGCTGGCTGCGACCAGCCGAGCTCTTCGATGAAGAGTTTTTGGAAATCAAAACCTTGCAAGAGATCGCGCGTGCGTTCGATATTGAGTTTCCCTATCATCATCCCCGTCACCCCTTATCCACCAGCCCAAGCGAGCAGATGATACGTGGTTCGAAACTCTGTTCTTCTTCATGGACAATGCAGAGCCGGTCTTCCTCGCGCAGGGCCATGGCCAGCTCCGTCAGCGACTGGTTTTCGATGCCGCTACGTAGCTGCCGATTCAGGGTGTCCGTTGCGGTCTGCCTTAGTGGGAACCGATATATTTCATCGATAGTTTTATGCAAACCCGGCGTGTCGAATAATGTCCCCCTTATCTCTTCGGCATAGCGTTTAAGTCGCTCATAGGTACGGAAGCGTGCCCCGGAAGGCCGCCCGAGCTGCCCACCGACGGTTTTTTCTTCAGCCACAATTTGTTCGACACCTTTTTGAACCAGCTGGTGATGGTTCTCTTGTCGGGATTGCGCCGGAGTTTCCGGCCCACATTCAGCCGCCCTGAGAATGGCGTACTGCGATTCGGTAACGTTTTGCCCCTGCTGATCTACCCAGGCTAAAGAATCGTTCCCCTCGGCCGTGCGCAGGTAAACCAGAACACCCGAAGGATTCTCACCTTGCGAAAGATGGGCTTTTTGCCCTCCCTTTAACAGGGGAGGCTTAAACGCCTTGGTCGAATAGACCACTGGCGGCAAACCCGGCACGGTCTTTTGTAACGAAGGGTCGGCGGTGATGGCGTTCTTCCAGATTTGCCAGGCGTAGGAGGAGAGATCGACCTCGGTATCAGCCTCACCATCAAGAATGCCGGATTTTTCATGATAAAGATCTATGACCGTTTTGTCGATACCATCCCCTTCAAAGAAGGTTTCATCGGTACCGACAACTTCGGCGTTTTCTTCCAGGCGCTGACGAACGCGGGAGCGCAGTTTGATGATGCGCTCAACACCGTCGGCCGGGAGGAACGAGTAACAGAGAATAGTCTCTGATTGCTGTCCGATACGATCGACGCGGCCTGCCCGCTGAATCAGGCGGATGATCGCCCATGGGAGGTCATAGTTGACGATCACCGCACAATCCTGAAGATTCTGTCCTTCGCTGAGCACATCGGTAGCGATAAGCACCCGCAACTCGTCGCGGGATTTGATTCGCTCACGCTTGTAATTGCTCACCGGGCTGAACTGCCAGGCCAGAAGAGAAGGATCAACCGTTGCACCGCTGGCCCCGGCAATTTTTTCTACCCCACGCGTTTTAAGCTCGCGCTCCAGATAGTGCACGGTATCGGCAAACTGGGTGAAGATCAGCACCTTCTCGTCGGCATGTCGGCTCGTCAACAGGTGATGCAGGGCGTCGAGTTTGGCATCACGAGCGGAATCCCAGAGACCGCATTTGCCAAGCACCAGCAACAGCGCCGTGGCATCGTTAACCAGATCTTTGGCCAAGGATTTGACAAAAAGTGATGGACGCAACCATTTGAAGCGTTTCTTGTAGCGACCAGCGTATTCGCTATAAATCTCGGCCGCTCGTTGGCGAAACTCCGCATCGGTGCGCGGCGCGAAGGAGGGTTTGATGGTACAGTCTTCCGATTCATCGTCTTCGAAAAGATCGCCGGTGGCACAGACATCATCGTTGTCCTCATCATAAACTGCGGTGTCAAGCGAACCGGCATCAAGAGTACCAAGCGGCAGCGGTAAGCCGTTTTCGATGGCGTGAAGAAACACATAGTTGCGCAGTACGTGCCGCTCCAGTGACAGAATAAATGCCTGCCCACTGCTCTCAAGGCGCTTGAAAAGATTTGTGCGACAGAAGCCCATCAGCCTTTTCCCGGCCCGTGAGAGATCCTGCAAAAGCTTGGCCTCAAGCGGAGTTGGTGATTCATGGGGGGATGGCGCGATGTAATTGCCCAAGCCGTAGCGCGGCAAACTCAGGACATTGATCGTGTCGACCACATCGGGCGAGAAGAGCCGGGCGTACTGGTCGGTCGTATCTTTCTCGTCGATCTTGAACTTGACTGTGCTTGGCTGGCGAACCGGAAAATACGAGCGCGTGCCATCCTCGAAAGTCAGGAACTTGCGACCATTCACCGGGTCGGTTTCGGCATAGTTGTTCTGAATGAAGCTGCGAGTGCGGCGCACCATGTAAAGGCGCATCAATTCCCGCCAGTCATCGGGATATTCGCTCTTTTCAAAAGCCGCCAGCGAACGCACCGGGCATTGATGGCGGCGAATAAATTCTGGCTCACCGACCTCGCGTAGCAGTCGTTCCGGTCGAACGCCCAAGTCCTTATCTTCAGGAACGAAGAGTCGTAACTGATTGGACAAGTCGAGGTAGGTTTTATTGTATGGAGTCGCTGAGAGAAAAATACACTTGCTCTCGTTTTCCTGGATATATTCCTGGATCGCCCGATAGCGCTTCCCTTCACGGTTCCGCAGATTGTGGCTCTCGTCGATCAGGACCAACCGATAGCGGCGCAAATGCGGAAGATCCTTGATGGCCTGACTGATCGGGAGAATTTTAGCGCGCATGTGGTACTGTTCGCGATAATCTTCCCACATCGGGACAAGATTTTTGGGACAGATGATCAAAGTTTCCAGACCGTGATCATCCTCAAAAATACGGACCAGAGCCGTGGCCATCAGGGTCTTCCCCAAACCAACCACATCGCCGATTAAAACGCCCCCGCGCTTGTTGAGATGGTGCGCGGCAATTTTTACCGCCGCGGTTTGAAATTCGAAGAGCTTCGCCCCGAAGTCGCGGGGAATTCGAAACTGCAGAAGGCCTTCGCGTGCTTCATGGGCCAGGTGATAGGCCATTTTTAGATAGATGTGATACGGGGGGACAACCTCTTCGCGCGCCCAGCTCTCCTCGATAATCTGCACCAGCTCTGCGGAAATATCGAGGCACCATCGATCGGTCCAACGATCCTCAAACCACTTGGCCAGCTTGTTCGTTGCATCGTGATCGAGCACGTCGACATTTAGTTCTCCTTGTCCGGAGAGGCCTGGAAAGGTCAGGTTGCTGCTGCCGAGATAACCGATGATCGGGTTGATGGGGTCGGAGCGGAAAAGAAGGTAAAGCTTGGCGTGGAGTGAATGCCGCAGGAAAAGTTTAACGACCACTTTGCCAGCTTTGATCTGGGCCGCCAACCGGCGCAGCCCGGCTTCGTCCTCGTTGGTTGGAATTCCTCGGGTCAACTGCTCGCGAAAATCTTCAGCAAGTTTTTTCTTCAGACGCAGTGCCGTCTGGTTGTCTATCGCCTCATCCTGTTTTACTAACGCGAAAAGATTACGCAGCTCTTCCTCGGGGGGCCGCTGCATTCCAACCAGCAGCCGGCAGCAGTTACTTTCTCCCACGGACCACTTCTCAACGTAGGCATCAAGCTGCTTCCACCCTCGCAAATTGAAATAGCCAACGCAGAAATCCGCATGGTCGGCGACGTTCAATGTTTCCTGCAGAGCAGGGAGAAGTTTGATGTCAATGTTGTCAAAAATTCTTGGCATTTTCTCGCCAGCCCTTCCTTCTTAATGGCGTTTCAAAATTCCATTCTTTACCTGATACCTTATTCTAACTTCGATCAGATCGATGTTCAGTCATCGATTGTTTTTGCCGGAAACCTGCAATGAATGTTCTACCGAATCGTTGCAAAATAACCTTCCGCCCGGCAATTTGCAAGGAAGTTAAAAAAAAACAAAAAACGGAAGTTATTCGCTTCCGCTGATTGCGTACGATCTACAATAAAGGATCAAAATCAGACTATACTTCTATTTATCCATTACACATTAAGCTCTGACTTGAACAATTTCGCTTTTGGGAAGTATTGACCGTAGTAGCTGGCCATTATCTTCATCTCTATTTCATGAACATCCTTTTCATCGAGTTTCCAGGGCGGATAAAAACCAAAAACGCAGCCCTGACCCTTGAGCCGCTTGATATAAGCTTTAAGACTTGTAGAATTCACTTTTTTACAGCCGCCCAGATAAACAGTGCAGCAGAGAGCCAACGCTTCTCTTAATACTACTCTGGAATTTTCACTACCCGAGTAAAGGTTCCCATCAACAGCTTTTATATAACAAAGTATGGCTTTTTCCATTTCGCCATTCTCAGTCGTTACCGTGGAATGTGGCATGTTTACATATCTCTCTTCCCCATGATGAATTCAAATTGCAAGTGCACCAATTCAGTGAATATCATTTCCTGGGAGGGTTGTTACCACGATCTCCGCCAGAAGGTTTCCCTGTTTTACTCGGTCCGTTCGGTACCTTAGCCATAGCCGTATCCTTTCGTTATCAAACCCACAATTGGGATTGTGAAAACAACTATGCCGCAAACGGTATTCGATTTCAGCAGCGTGACTCGTCGAAAAAAAGGTCTTTCAATCCATGAGGTGTCATCTAGCAAAAATTGATTGAGGCAGATCCGTCAGTTAAAAAAAAGGCTGAAATTGCTCGATGATCTCTTTTGCCGTCAGGCTTCGCGTCTGCTGCTGTTGCGCGAAGTGGTGCCGGAGTCGATAAAATTTATTCCGAGCCTTTGCCGATAGCGCCGTGATTAAGCGCAGATCGTCGCCGCGGTAGATCGGTCCGGTATCTTTAAGAGTCATAAACACTTTTTTGATCTGCTGCATCGCCTGATCTGAATCCATGGTCTGATGTGACCAGCTATGCATATACCCCTGCAGGCCGAATTGTTGCCGTGCTTCCAGTTCAAACAGGGGGGAAAGCGGAACCAGCAGATAGGGGTAAAACGACCAGGAAAAAGTCCCCGGCAGATCAGGATGGGACGATTCCTGAATAAAAGCGATTGTACGGCTGATGCTCGCTTCTGTCTCTTTTGGATGGCCAAATATAAAATACGCCGAGATGTTGATTCCGGCCTGCAGGGCACTTTTGATCACCTGTCGGTAAATGAGCGGATCCCCTTTTTTGTTCATCGCGGCGAGAACCTCGGGCGAAGCCGATTCCAGCCCGAGCTGTAATTCCAGACAGCCGGATTTTTTCAGGAGGGTGAAATCGACCCCTTTTATGGTGTCGGCCCGGATAAATGACATCCATTGCAGGTCGATGCCGGCGCTGATCACAGCCTTGCTGAAATCGTTCAGGTTGCCGCTGCCGAGCCGAAAGATATCATCGACAAACCAGATGTATTTTGCGCCTCTGGCTTCAACCGCCTGCATCTCTTCGACGATTGTCTCTACCGGTCTGACCGTCTGAAGCTCTCTGTTTTTTACAAAATTGCAAAAGGCACACCGAAATGGACATCCGCGACTCGCCTGCATCGGGACGACACCCGAGGCAAAGATCTCATCGGGGAGGTTTTGCCAGTCGATCGTATCGAGAGGGGTGGAGGTGCCCTTGATCGGTGGAAAAAGAACCGGCTCGCCCCGGGTTATCGTCAAAGCATTGGGGACGGAAGCAAAATTTCCGCCGCTCATGACGCTTTTTACCGCCTCTACGAGGGAATCTTCCCCGGTCGGGCTGATGATATAGAGATCGAATTGAGGATCATCCCCGTCTTGAAAAAGATAGTCGGCTCTGATTTCAGGCGTTTGGTAGAGATCGCTATCGGTTCTGCTGGCGACCAGGGATGAGAGATAGACAAAAGGACCACCGACGATCAAGGGGATCGTGCCGCACAGAGGTCGGACTTCATCATGAAAACGTTGCAGACTCTTCTTGTCGAGAATAAAGGTGGTCGATAAAGCGATCAGTTTCGGTTTTAGGGCGAGGAGCTGTAAAAATCGCACTCTCTCTTTCGAAAAATCATTGATGAGCGCTGCTCGTAC
Source organism: Desulfuromonadales bacterium (assembly GCA_014859615.1). GTDB lineage: Bacteria > Desulfobacterota > Desulfuromonadia > Desulfuromonadales > UBA2294 > Kmv16. Next base: position 7,350 of record JACUTX010000008.1, read on the forward strand.
GCCGTGCTTGAGGAGGTGATCCAGAAGTCGGATGCCGTTATAATGACAGGCACTGGCCCAGGTCTGCTGTGCCCCGCCAAACGACTCTTTTACAAGGGGACCGTTGTCGCGAAGATATTTCTGGATGATCTGGATATCCGCACATTGGCCATCGATGGTCAATTTCATCGGATTGGAGCCGGAAACGCTATCGGTACCGTAATCAGCGATGATAATCAGATCGAGCTCGGTCATCATGGTTTGTAACCCCGGACGATAATAAGTGGCGTATAGGTGAAACGGCGGGGTGAACCGAAAAACTGTTCGAATTCCTGCTTGAACGCCGCGTGGCGACTTTGGAAATCATCCCCGGCTGTTTCGGCATACTCTTCGAGCTTGCATCCGGACTGCTCGGCCGTCAGTTCCAGCTTCCGCTTCCAGTTATACCCATCCGAGTCGCGTAACGCACCGTAAATCAAATGGTGCGGCTCCATCATCACTTCGATAGCGTTATATTCGAGCTGGTAAAGGTAATCGTAAAGTTTGCGCCCAGCATAAGGGTCGAAATTAAAATTCTGTTCCAGGCGGTTCATGATGTCCTGCAGGGTATTCTGCAGCCGTTGCGAGTGTCCATAATGGAGCAGGGAATTGCAATCGGAATCTGCCAGGCAGAGAATCCCGCCAGGTTTCAAGCTTTGGGTGACGTTATTGAGAAGATCGAGGGCCCCTTCTCTGAAATATTCAAGAATAAAGCGGAGCCACATTCCGTCAAACTCCTCATGCGATAAAAACGGTTTGGTTATATCGTGTTTTTCGAATCTGATCCTGTCCGAACCGTAACGCGCCCGGGCGATTTCCAGCCGCTCATCGCTGCTGTCAATGCCGACAACAGATCCGGTTGGACCGACCAGATCCGCCAGAGCCCGGGTTGTTTTGCCGATGCCACAGCCGACATCCAGAACCTTCATCCCCGGGCCAATGCCGGCCCACCCCGCCTGCCGCTGGACCGCTTCCAGTCCGGTCTTGAGGTCGAGCCTTTTATCTTCTTCGCTGTTTTCCATTAAATACGCCATCAACTCTCCTTTTTATTGCACGAAGGTTTCATGCTGCTTGTTCGGAATAATTATTTTGCGATGATTGATGTTGTCGGCTTTTTGTGCATAGAGCAGGATATTCTCTTTAGCCATCGTTGACAGAGTTTTGAATTCGACGCCAAACCCGTACGGGTAGTGCTCGGAAAGGAGCGTGGGGCCGACATTGATCCACGCGACCCGGCCCATAATAGTCACCAGTCCTTCCGGTGCAGGGAGGCTGAAGGTGAGAGTTATATCGCCCCCTTTTGCCACATTATCCAGATTCTTTGCCCGGATAAACATCCCCCCTTCGCTGATGTCGACACTTGATCCGGAGACGATAAATTTCCCGACTTCAACCGATACCTGCGTTCGGTATTGAGCCCGGAGGTCAAGGCGTCCCTTTAAGACCGGGTCGGTCGTCGCCGCGTCGAGCAGACAGAGACTCGTTTTATGCAGGTGGCGCAGCAGCGCTCTGACAATGTTCGGCTCAAAATGCTTGCCGGACTCCTCCTGCAGTAAAAAGACGGCTTTATCTATCGGCATCGGTTCCCGGTAGTGGCGCTTGGCCGTAATCGCTTCAAAAACGTCAGCCGCTGCAATGATGCGGGCACCAAAGGGGATGTTAGTGCCGCACAACGCATTCGGGTAGCCGCTCCCGTCCCACTTTTCATGATGAGAGCTGCAGATCGACGGAATTTTAGTATGCAGCCCCTTAAAGGGGATCTGCTCCAGGATCTGTCCGGTCTTGGCCGGATGGGTCCGAATGATCGCCATCTCTTCTGCTGTCAGGCGGCCGTTTTTTTTCAGGATGTTGTCCGGAATGCCGATCTTGCCGTAATCGTGCAACAGGGCAGCAATCCGGATCATCTGCACAAATTCATGATTTTGTCCCAGTTCGATCGCGATACCGGCGGCATATTCGGCGACCTGCTCTGAATGCCCGGCGGTGAGAAAATCCCGGGCATCAATCGTGTCAGCCAGAATTTTCAGCGTCGCCTCGAACTGTGACTGTTGCTCTTCGAGGAAACGGGCGTTTTGAATCGACACGCCGATAGCCGGGGCGACCCCCATGATGGTATTCATGTCCGAGCGCAGCAGAGGTCTCCTCGACCGTTTATTGTCAACTCCGAGGATGCCGATCGCCTCATCTTCCAGAAGAATAGGGCAGACAATAAAAGACTGAATATCCATTCTCCGGATGAACTGCACGCTCTTATCGGTCAGATCTTTTGCAATCGAATTGATATCACTGATCAGATAAGGCTTCTTTTCGAGAAAAGCGCGGGTAAAAAGACCCCGTGACTTCGGATTGTTCAAACGAAAACTGGTCGTCTCCAGCAGGTCTGTCTGATCGCTGCTGTAGCCGAAGGCGCCACGAATCTCGAGTTTTTCTCCATTTTGCGCAGTCAAAAGGACAAGCCCGCGGTCAAAATCAAGGCGCTCCTGCAGGACTTTGATAATGGCGGTGATAACTTCATCCACGGTGATTTTGGAACTGATAATTTGTCCAACATCCTGTAAAAGCTCGCTGTTGCGGTAGTAGATCTCGATCTGCTCTGTCAACTCGCCTGCACTGTTCCAGAGATTATCGATACTTTTTTGTTTCTGATCGTTTAACAGCTGTTCATGAATGACCGACAGAAACAAATAGGTGATAGCCGCAGCCGGAACTATCCAGACGAGCGCCATCGGTTGCATGAAAGCGGCTGCCACTATTCCGCCGATCAAAATCACCGAAGCCCAACCCTTAATCTTTCCGAGCAGGGCGGCTGAGGTCCTCTCCCAGGTTACGACATAGCGGCATTGTTTGCCGCCAGTAAAGATACATTCATCATGTTCAATTTTCGGAATCGACAGCCCATACACGGTGACAATCGCTTCGAAAAAACCTTTTCTGTTCTGGCAGGCATACTCCTTTTCGATGATCTCCGGGACGGTCTTGACGATGATCTCCACCCTGTTCTGGCCGAGCCGCTTCGATTTGTAGAGCGCCGCCCGGGTGAAATTTTTCGCCGACCGTTCGATCAGGTCGAAGGCACGGGCCGGACCGACAAGGCCGAGGATATATTGGCGCATAACACCGACCGCCCCCGGGGAGGCGGCGTATCGTCCCGCATCGCGGGCCAGATTTTCATTGCCGGTTGCCGCAACCATCAGTGCATAAAACTGATCAACCTGTTCTTCACTGAACCAGTGCCCCTGATCGGTAATCTCGTACTCTTCGATCCCGGCACTTGACAGAATGGTCCGGGTATCGACATGCGGATATCTCTCCTGGCAATATTGTCGATAGGTGTCCAGTACCCGTGAGTTGTATAAGGCAGACTTGAGATTCTGATTCTTGTTAATATTTCCCATATGGTTACTCCCCTAACTTTTACGAAAATACCGGTAGAGCCAATCCATATAGTGCTCTGTATGCCTCAGATCCAAGGTCCAGAGATTGTAATTCTTGTCAATCTTGAATCCCTGTTTTTCAGCGTATTCCCGGGGATAAATCAGAAGTGGGTGCGTGTGTTTTTTATATTTTTTTGCCAGATCGAAGAGAATTCTCTGCAGCCGCCTTTTGTCCAAAGCCTTCTGCTCAACGACATAGACGATGATTGCATTGGTCAATTCACTCATATTCAGCCCAAGCGCTGATTCCTGAATTTCGATCAGCGCTTTCAGGCTGTCGTTGTACCGAACCGCGTAAAAATGTCGACAGCGTTTGAGTCCGGCGCTGCTGTAGATCTCGGTCAACGTTGTATCGTCATACAGACCGGGATCGAGATCGAAGGCATTCGCCATCAGGCCGCCACTCTGCTCCTTGTAGTAATTCTTGAATGCGGCGATATCGTTAGGATTAGCCCGGACGGTTTCCCACTCTGCGGACTGTTGATGCCGGTCGGGTCCGATCTTGTCCACCTGTTTGCAATAGGCGAATTCATCGAGGGATGTAATCTTGTTGTTATTGGCAGAGTGAACAAAACCGCCAAAAAACCGGTTCGGAAATCGATTCTCCGGCCGGTAGAAGCCGATGATATATTTCAGATTCATCGGGTTCAAAAAATGGCTGTCGTTGATAAATTCCGAGATCGCCCGAATAACCTTGAGCCCGGCACGATGGTCCGGGAGGGCGGCATGATGCTGGTTCATCCAGGTTGAACGGTGGGTGCGGATGGTCGCAAAATGTCCGAGTATCTGGCCGTTATCCTGATAGATAAAGTGCCGACAGAGATCTTGTCCGTCCTCATAAATCTTCAAATACGAGCTTTTGAATTCTTCGCGGTTGCCGGCGACTTCGGCATATTTATGCGGGTACAAGAAACCGGTCTCAAAAAAAAACTCGAAGAGAGCTTCAGGGTCGACCTGATTGCTGACATAAGCATGTGAATCTTGCGCCTGTTGAATGAGGCTGATGAGCTTGAGATGATCTTTTATTCCGATATCGAGCAGAGCAATCCCCGATTTCACAATCCCCTTGACCGTCGCTCCCCGGAAAACGACCTGGGCCGTACATTTCAGGCAGAGCGAGTTCGCAAAGGAGAGTTCTGCCTCAGGGAGAAGCAGTCCGGCCATCAGAACCGATGTCCGCTCCTGTTCCAATACGGACAAACCGAGTGATCCGAGAAGCTCAACCTTGAGGGTGCATTTGCGGCCGGTAAGAGGGTGTGTGAAAATCAGGTCGGGTGAAGGTTTGAATTGTTCTCGCCTGGAGCGATGTTTTTTCGGTTGAAACCGCGGCGTAGAAGTCTTGATCGGCTTTAATATGCAGACCTTGTAGTTGCCACTCTCCTCGTCGCGCGAGGAAATATCGACCAGACCGGAATAGAGAGTGCTTCCGTCCCTGGTGATAATCAAAGTTGCCGGAAGAGCCAGATTGAGCCAGAAAAAATTTTGTGGTCCGGTAGCCTGAAGTTTAACCTTTAGTGCTTGCGGTGAAAAATCGATAAGCTGGCCGGAGAAAGAGACGGAGTTCTGGAGGAGGGCGGCTTTTAGTCCCTCCTGTCGGCAGAGATGACGAACCGATATCCGCCCGAAAAGTTCAGAGGCCTCTTCTGGCAGGGTGAATTGCATCCCGGTCGGATCGAGCGCGTAGTTTCCGGGAAAAAATTCGATCACTCTGAGGGTGCCGGGGATGACTATACTTTCGAGGCGATAGCTTTTCAGGTCTGGCGGAAAGAGCGACTCCTTGACCCAGAGCGTTGCGACCTGTTTGTCTACAGTCGGCAAAGGCGCCGCACGCAGATGAACCGTGTAATCGTGCACAAGATGTCGCAGCACAACCAGAAGTGTCTCATCCTGAAAGTGCAGGACATTCATCCGGTTGATGAGCTGTCTCTGCGTTATGATCGGCAGATTAACAGATGCAATATTCAGCTCACCTGGCACGTCCTAACCACCTTGCACCCCCTCATTCAAAAAATCGTCAGACATATTCCCCGGTCTGACCGGAAGCTCTGTCCAACGGTTATAAAGTTGCCGCTTGCCGACTTATCTTTTTTGGAACGATATAAACTGAACTTTTTGCAAAACAGGTTGTCATCCCTGAATGACTTAATCGGGGATCGATTGTTTTCGACTGTCAGTGACGACATCCCGACCAGAATTACTTTGGAAACAGGGGGTGAAATAAAAATATGTGCCGCATTACCTGATAAAGGGCGCCTCTTGCAAACAGAGTTGCGTCAGATTTTTGGTCAGTCTTTACAAAAGGAGCTGATCCGAGGTGCAGCGCACTTAACAAAGATAGCTCATCGCGAATATAATCCATATATAAACACCTCTGAATATTAAACAGAGGCTACAAGAGAAACAGTTAGATTACAAGATGTAATGTCATCTTCTCTATCTCCTTATGCGTGTCGAATGCAGCCGGTTGACAAGGCCTGATTGCAGTGGCAAATCTGCAGACGCAAAACTAAAAAAGAGACGGCGGATTAACCCTGTTATCCTGGATTTTATTTGTAGCTGACTGCCAGCAAGAACTGTTATTCTTCAGATAACGTTAACAACAGGGGAAATGCATGCAAAGACCATACGACATTGTCATTCTCGGCTCCGGCACTACGGCGTTTGCTGCCGCCCGCCTCGGCGCTTTACGCGGTGCCAGGGTGTTGATGATCGAACAGAGTCACCTCGGCGGCACCTGTGTCAACTGGGGGTGCATTCCGAGCAAGACCCTGATCGATAAGGCTGAAAGCTATCACGCTGCCCGTAGAGGAGAGAAGTGGGGGCTGAACCTGAGCGCCGGTCCCCCCGATTGCGGCGTCCTGATGCGGTTAAAGAATGAAGCGGTTGTCACTGTACGGGAGTCTCACTACCAGCACGAACTCGACAGTACACCCAATATCGAGGTGCTGCGCGGCCGCGGCCGTTTTATCTCTGCGCAGGCCGTGCAGGTCGGCTCTGCAATTATTCAGAGTGATCGGTTTCTGATCGCGACCGGCGGTGTTCCACGCACGGTGGCAATCCCCGGCCTCGACCAGGTCAACTATCTCAACAGCTACAGTGCCCTGCATCTCCCTTGTTTCCCCGAATCGGTTCTAATGCTCGGCGGAGGAGTTATCGCGCTGGAGATGGGGCAGATGTTTGCCCGCTTCGGCACACGCGTTACGATTCTTGAGCGCGGCGAGCGCCTGCTTGGCGAATTCGATCCGCGCCTGACCCAAACTTTTCAGAATATCCTCGAAGAAGAAGGGGTTAAAGTTCTGCTCGGCGTTGAGACCGAGCGGGTAGAGCAGCGAAGTGACGGAGTGCATCTGTTTGCCAATCGTTGCGGCAGACGGGTGGAATTGAGCGCCGAGCGCCTGATGCTGGCGGTTGGTACCCAGCCGGCGAGCGATGGCATCGGACTGCAAGAGGCCGGAGTCACAGTCACCTCCGGGGGATTTATTCAGGTCGACGACCAGCTTCGTACCAGTCAGCAGGGGATCTGGGCGGCTGGCGACGTGACCGGTCCGCCGCTGATCGCTCCGGCCGGGGCCCGCGAGGCGATGATCGCAGTCGAAAATATGCTCAATGCTTCTGTCTCTCAGACCATAGATCACCGCTATACACCGATGGCGGTCTTCGTCGATCCTGAATTTGCGACCATCGGTCTCACAACGGGCGCGGCCAAAAAGCTCGGGCTGAAGACGGTAGAGACCTATGTCGATCTGGATCAGGTCCCGAAAGCCCATGTGATGGGGGGACGAAAAGGGGGGATCCTTCTCTGCGCCGAGCAAGGGACCGGTCGCATCCTCGGTGTCCAGATGCTGGTACCGCGCGCTGCTGATATCATTCATGAAGCGACTCTGGCCGTCCGCTTCAACCTGACAGTCAAGGATATTTCGAGCACGGTTCATGTCTACCCGAGCATCAGTGATGGCTTCCGGGTTGCGGCACAGCAAAATGCCGTGTCGCAGGGGTTGATATAAAATGATCGTCTCGCAAGGAGCCGCTTGCTTTCTGACTTATGCTCTGCTAGAGTCATAGCTCTTTCGCAAAAACATGGGACAATTATGATCCGTTCGTTGACCAGCTTCGCTTTTTATTTTTTCGGATTCGGTTATTTTTTTCGACCGTCTGTCCGGGGCGAAGGTTTGTACTGGTAACGATTAACAGTCAAACGACCAAACCACGGACAGACTTTCGGGTTCCCGTGGTTTTTCATTTTTGGATCGATGAATGACAGGCTGCGGGAGATCACTCCCGCGGCCTGTTCTCTTTTTCTTTCATTAATATCGATCCAAGGAGAACCAGCAATGATTATCGTCATGAAAAAAGGGGCCACCCTCGATGAGTTGGACCAAGTCAACAGCCGCATAAAAAATCTCGGCTACAAACCGCATGTGATTCATGGAGATACGCGCAACATTGTCGGAGCAGTCGGTGATGAGCGGGGAAAAGCGATTTTGCAATCGATTGAATCGATGCCCGGGGTTGAGAGTGTGGTGCCGATTCTGAAGCCGTACAAACTTGCCAGTCTCGAAATGCGTGGTGAAACCAGCGTTATCGAGATCGCGCCGGGACTGTCGATCGGTGGCGAGAGGCTGGTGGTGATGGCCGGCCCGTGCTCGGTCGAGAGTGAAGAACAGATTATCGAATCGGCCCTGGCGGTCAAAGCGGCCGGGGCGACAATCTTGCGCGGCGGTGCCTTCAAACCGCGCACCAGCCCTTACTCTTTTCAGGGGATGGAAGAAGAGGGGCTTAAACTTCTGGCCAAGGCACGCAACGAGACCGGTTTGCCGATTGTAACCGAGGTGGTCAACCCGCGCGACGTCGAGCTGGTGGCCCGCTACTCTGATATTATGCAGGTTGGTGCGCGCAATATGCAGAATTTCGCCCTGCTGAAAATGCTCGGTCAACTCGACAAACCGATTCTGCTCAAGCGTGGCATGTCGGCGACAATTCAGGAATTTCTGATGTCTGCCGAATATATTCTGAGTGAGGGAAATCAGAAAGTCATCCTCTGTGAGCGGGGAATTCGTACCTTTGAAACAGCGACGCGCAATACCCTCGATATCTCGGCCGTCCCGGTGCTCAAGGAACAGACGCATCTGCCGGTGATTATCGATCCATCGCATGCAACCGGACACGCCAGTCTGGTCCCCTCGATGTGTTATGCTGCCGTTGCCGCCGGATGTGACGGTCTGATCATCGAAGTTCATCCGCATCCGGAATTGGCGACCAGCGACGGTCCGCAGTCTCTCTGCCCGGAAGATTTTGCCGGAATGATGTCAAAATTACGAGAATTCGCAGCCGTCGCCGGAAAGAAGATCTGATGACAAGTTTAATAATTCTGGTCCGGAGCGGTTCGGGTCAAGACTCTTCACCCGCAGCTGCAGAATAAAACATTTGTCATAACCTTTTGTTTCAGGCGATAATACGGCTTTGATCGCAATTTATAAAGAATGGACAAAAAAACTATGTTTTCAAAACAGTTTTTTCTTCGTTTCACCCTGATTTTCGGCCTGTTTTTCCTGTTGGTCGGTTCCGCTCCGGCGCCAGCCCCGGATTTCGATCCGGCCCGGGCGAAACTGCTCGGCTATATGATAAAAGAAGGGCTCCCCCGCCATCATTACAGTCAAAAAGAACTCAACGATGAGATCTCTGTGGCCGCTTTTGATCTCTATCTGGAAGGGCTCGACTACCAGAAACGTTTCTTGCTCAAAGCCGATGTCAAGGTCCTTGAAGCTTATCGCCACCAGATTGACGAAGAGCTCCGCTCCGGAAAAATCCGCCTGCCGAAAGTCGCTGAAACCCTTGTAAATGAACGACTGAAAGCAGCGCAAGTGTTGGTCGAGAAGATTTTAAACAGTGAATTCGATTTTACGACTCAGGACCAGGTTGAGACCGATCCCGAAAAAATCGATTTTGCCGCGAGCGATCAGGAACTGAAGGAGCGCTGGCGCAAAACACTCCATTTCCAGACCCTCGGCTATTATCTCGATCTTGAAGATGAAGAGAAAGCCAATGCCGACAACAAAGAGAATAAAATCGCACCACGTACCGACCTTGAGCGTCAGCGGCTGGCCCGGGAGAAGGTCAGAAAGAGTCTCGATTCCGTTTTTTCGCGACTGCTCAAAAATACCCAGCTCGATTACTTTTACTCTTATCTGAATGCCGTCTCGCGCGCTTACGACCCGCACACGACCTACATGGCGCCCCGGGCCAAGGAAGATTTCGACATCAGCATGCGCGGCTCTCTGGAAGGGATCGGCGCGACCCTGATCGAAGAGAACGGTTACATAAAAGTGATACGCGTCATCCCTGGCAGCGCCTCTGCAAGGCAGGGGGAACTCGAAGCCGAGGATCTGATTATTAAGGTTGCACAGGGGCGGGGCGAAACGGTCGACATCACCGACATGAGGTTGCGTGATGCCGTCGACCTGATTCGTGGCAAGAAAGGGACCGAGGTTCGTCTTACGGTCAAAAAACCGGACGCACGGATTATTGTTATTCCGATCATCCGCGACACAGTTCAGATCGAGGATACCTTCGTCAAGTCAACGCTTCTGGGTACGCCTCAGGATAAACAGCGCTTCGGCTTTATCAAAATTCCGAGTTTTTATCGCGATTTTACCCAGGCAGGATCAAACGGGCGCAACGTTACGGACGATGTGCAAAAAGAGGTTGAGGCGCTCAAGCAACAGAATATCGACGGCCTGATTATCGATCTGCGCAACGATGGCGGCGGAGCTCTTACCGACGCAGTGACGATCGCCGGGCTTTTTATCCCCGGGGGACCGATTGTACAGGTGCGAACCAGTGACGGTTCCATCAGAACTCACAAGGATGAGAGCGGTACCACTCTCTACGACGGCCCATTGGTGGTTCTGGTTAATCAGTTCAGCGCCTCTGCATCGGAGATTCTCGCCGGTGCCCTGCAGGATTACGGTCGAGCCGTTATTATCGGCGGTCAACACACACACGGCAAAGGGACTGTGCAGGCTATTATTGAATTTGACCGCGGATTACCTTTTCGTAATATGGAGAGCTATAAACCGCTCGGCGCGCTGAAAGTAACAATTCAGAAATTCTATCGGGTCAGCGGTGCTTCCACCCAGTACCGTGGCATTGTCCCTGATATCATCCTCCCCGACCGTCTCGGACACCTCAAGACGGGAGAGCAATATATCCCTTATTCGCTCCCCTGGGATACCATCGACAAAGTCCCTTTTCAGAAATGGACCAAACAGGAACTGCCGATTGAAAGGCTGAGACTTGAGAGTCAGTTGCGGGTAGCTGGCGATGAAAAATTTATCCAGATCACTACCCAGGCCAAGCGTGCCAAAGAGCGGAGCGAAAACAGCATGCGGCCGCTGAATCTCGAAAAATATCGTCTGCTGCGAGCCGAGTTGCAAAAAAATAGTGACGACGACGAAGAAAAGATGCCGGAGCATGCCGCAGTCAAGTCTGACGATGATCAAGAATGGGCGCAGAGCATCAAAACCGACCCCTATGTTAAAGAGGCTTCGTCTGTTCTGGCCGATATTCTGAAGCCGAACGGTTTAACCGAATTAAACGGTCTCGCCAAAAGGGGCAAAATGAGCAAATAAAATTTAAGCCGCTGGCTCTTTTGTTTTATCACGGGAACCAAGACGCTTTTGTAAAAAAATCCCAAGACGGCCAAATGCTAAATCTGCTCAGCAAGTCCAGGTCTGTCATTCAACTTGCGGACTTTTTGCGCCGCCGTCAACGATGACATTTTCAATGAGGTTAGTATGAAAACATTTTACAGTCGCACTCTACTCGGACTTTTGATTGTTCTGGTCACAACATCTTTTGCTGTTGCTGAGACGCGTTACGTCAGTGATTCACTGGTCATTACGGTTCGTGAACTGCCTGATGACACTTCAAACCGCATTAAAAATATTGTGACCGACACCCCATTTGAAGTTCTTGAAGAGAGTGGCGATTATCTCAAGGTCCGGCTGCAGGACGGGACACAGGGGTATGTCAAGACGCGTTACACCTCTGCGGAGACGCCCAAGCCAACAGTGATCGAAAAATTGACCCGTGAAAACAGCCAGCTGAAACAGCAGTACAATGAGTTAAAATCGCGTCTCGGGGAGAAAGCGGCGGCTGGCGTAGAGCGACAGAAAGAGTTGCAGACTGCGCTGGAGGCGCTCAAGACTGATCTCGCTCAGCAGACGGCTGATAAAATTCGCCTTGAAAAGGAACTTGCCAGCCTGAATAAACAGTATACAGACCTGAAAAACAGTGCTGACAATGTGGTTCAGATTATCAACCAGTCTGAAAAATTTCGAGCCGACAATGAGCGGATGCAGATCGAGTTCGATGCGCTGCAGAGCGAAAACGCGCTGCTGCTGCGGACGGCCGTTATCAAATGGGTTTTCACCGGGGCTGGAATCCTTTTTATCGGTTGGATCATGGGGAAAGTGTCGCGCAACAAACGCCGCTATGGCGGTGTTTAAGCAAGGATTTGGTTGACATTATCCGCTCTTCATGCTAACAGAGCTGAACTCAAAAGGAGAGATCGTGATTCATTGTTTACGGATATCAGCAGTACGAGCTCGTATCGCGGCGGCCTCGCCTTTGGCCGTACGCTGTTCTGCTATCGTCCGATTCAGATCGACCTGACAAGCACGAACAGAGTAGACCAGGGCCATGGCAACCGAGATTCCATGGCTTTTTTTAGTTGCAACAGGAGAGAGATCGTTATGCGCAACAACATCGTCCACATCGGGGCCGGAGAGCTTACGTATGAAATCCGGGCCATCGTCGAGATTGCCGATAAACTCAAAAAACTTGGCCTCGAAACCAATATGGAAAATATTGGTGACCCGATCGCCAAAGGGGAAAAGATCCCGGCATGGATGAAAAAGATCGTTGCCGATCTCGCCATGACAGACTGCAGCTACGGTTACTGCGCCACCAAGGGGGTGCTTGAAACCCGGCAGTATCTGGCCGAGATGACCAACCGGCGCGGCAAAACCCAGATCACCGCTGAAGACATCATCTTTTTCAACGGTCTCGGTGACGCAATCCAGAAGGTTTACGGCCTTCTTCGCCGTGAAGCCCGGGTTATCGGGCCGTCCCCCACTTACTCGACCCACTCATCCGGGGAGGCTTCGCACGCCGGTCAAAAGCCGGTCTGTTATCGCCTCGACCCGAACAACAACTGGTACCCCGACGTCGACGACCTGCGCCAGTCGGTCAAGTATAATCCGGCAATATCAGGTATCCTGATTATCAATCCGGACAACCCGACCGGTGCCGTCTGGCCGGAACGTTTTCTGAAGGAGATTGTCGATATCGCCAGGGAGTACGATCTCTTTTTAATCTGTGACGAGATCTATCTCAATATTGTCTACAACGGCCAATCGACCAAACCGATCTCCGATCTGATCGGCGATGTCCCGGCGATCTCCATGAAGGGGATCAGCAAGGAACTCCCGTGGCCCGGTTCGCGCTGCGGCTGGATCGAAGTCTACAATGCCGATAAAGACCCGGTGTTCAAGCAGTACATCGACAGTATCGTCAACTCGAAAATGGTCGAGGTCTGTTCAACGACTCTGCCGCAAAAGGCGATCCCCTCTATACTCAGCCATCCCGAATATCCGAAATGGCTTAATGAGCGGATTCAGCGTTATGAAAAATATTCAAATATTGCTTACACAATTCTGAAAGAGGTCCCAGGGATCAAGGTTAATCGCACCAACGGCGCCTTTTATATGAGTATCGCCTTTAACCCGGGGGTTCTTAACCATCGCCAGTTTCTGCCGATTGAAATCAGCGAGGTTCGTAAACTGGTCGAAGGGCTGATCAATCAGCCGGGCGTTTCGCCGGATAAGCGCTTCGTTTACTACCTTCTGGCCGCTACCGGGATCTGTGTTGTTCCGCTCTCTTCTTTCTTTACCCCGGAACTCGGTTTTCGCATCACCCTGCTGGAGCGTGACGAGAAGGTCTTTACCCGGATTTTCAATACGATTGCCGAAACGATCACGGCTTACCTCGCTTCCGGAGAATAGGTTGTTTTCGGCCAGGGACTCCTGGTTCCGGCCGAAAAGCACTCTTTTTACGCTATGCCCATATTGAGTTCAGCTGATGCGCTGCGCCCGATCGAATCGAAAGCAGATCTGATCGCGCATCTTGCGGCCGGAGCACATAACGCCTCGCCTCGCGGCGTCGGTGCCGAGATGGAGAAGTTGATGATCGACGTTGAGACCGGTGCTGCCGCCGATTTTGATCGGATCGAACAGCTTCTGCTGCAACTCGAAACCACCGGCAACTGGCGTGGAATGCGTGAAAACGGACGCCTTATCGGTCTGACCGGCGAGCATTCTTCGATCACACTCGAACCGGGGGGACAGATAGAACTCTCAGGAGCGCTCTGCCCCGATATTCATTGCAGCAATATCGACTATGTCGATTATATCGCTCAGATTACACCGGTGGCCAAACGGCTCGGACTCGCCTTTCTTGGTCTCGGCGTACAACCGTTTTCCGATCTTTCGCAGGTTGCATGGCTGCCGAAGAACCGTTACAGCATCATGTCGCGTTACATGCTCAAAACCGGCCAACGTGGACAGCAGATGATGAAGTTGACCGCCGGTCTGCAGGTCAATTTTGATTTCCGTGACGAAGCCGACTGCATCGCTATGTTGCGCCTGTCGATGCAGCTTTCGCCACTTCTCTACGCCCTGTTTGCCAATTCACCCCTCCTCGGCGGCCAACCGTCCGGATTTTTATCAACACGGGGTGAAATCTGGAATCAGACTGATCCGGATCGCACCGGTCTGATTCCGTCCCTTTTTGTTGATGGCGCCGGTTTTTCTACCTACGTCGATTACGCTCTTCAGGTTCCGATCTATTTTTTGATTCGAAACGGCGCCTATATCGACCTGACCGGCAGCCGTTTCACCTTCGCACAATTTATGCACGAAGGGTTTCAAGGAGAAGTGGCCAGACTCGGTGACTGGGATCTGCACCTGTCGACCCTCTTCCCCGAAGTCCGGCTTCGACCGCAGGTTGAGGTTCGCACCGCCGACTCCCTCCCTGCATCCATGTCGCTATCGGTGGCCGCCCTGCTCAAAGGGATTTTTTACGACGATATTGCCCGCAAAGAGACCGAAAAAGTGTTGCACGGTCAAGATCTGCAGACGGTTTATCCGCTCTCCTGGCGGCTTGGTCTCAAAGCCCCCTTTAAAAACAGAACCCTGCTCGATCCGGCTCGGGAAATTTTAAAGATCGCTCGCGATAGTCTGCAGCGCCAATGGCGAATCCGTCATAGCTGTGATGAAACGATCTACCTTGATGGCCTCGATGAAATCGCTGCCACCGGCGTCACCCTGGCTGAGCGGCTCCTCTCCCGTTGGCACGGCTCACATCAGGAGAAGTTAAAAATCCTTCTTGCTCACTCAGAAATCGACTAACCGCCCATGTCTCACTTCTGTGCATCTGCACACTCTTTTTCTACCCGTTGTTGCTGCATATTATGCGTCACTCCCCCTTTTTTATCTTTATGATTCCCGGTAGAGTGCCACGATACAAACAGAGACTTCTTCCTCTTTGATGACGGTGGATAAAAAGCGACCCTCTTGCGTTTTTACCATCAAGCAAAAGAAAAAGGCACCGACGGGTGCCTTTTTTGCTTTTTGCGTAGCAGGGTTTAATTTTCAGCTGTTCGCGGCGTAGATCAGCAAAAGTATCACTATCGGACACCTTGAATACCAAGGGGAATCTGTCATCCCCGAAAGATTCTATCGGGGATCCATGGTTCTAAAACTGGATTCCCGATTAAACCCTCGGGAATGACAATATTTTTCTGATGCGCTCAATTACTCCCCTGCGACCAAACTTTCCAACTCATCAATCAATCCCGACATGAAATCATACCCCCCCTGCCAGAATTCCGGGTCGTTCAGGTCGATTCCGGCTTTGCGCAGCAATTCAGCCGGGGCGACGCTGCCACCGGCGGCCAATATCTGCCGATAGATCGGCACAAAAGCTTCCCCCTGCTCCTGGTATTGCTGATAAAGCGCCAGAACCAGCAGTTCGCCAAACACATAGCTGTAGCAGTAGAAGCGCGCATGAATAAAATGGCTGATATAGCTCCACCCCCAGCGATAAGCATCGATCATCTCGACAGTTGTGCCGAAAAGTTTACGGTTCTCTTCAAGCCAGAGCCCGCAGAGATCATCAGACGACAACAACCGCTCACCGCGCAGAGTGTGAGCCGCCAGTTCAAACCGGGTCAGCACATTCTGCCGGAAGGTGGTCGCGATCATATCCTCTAACTTGCTGCAGAGGAGGGCGATCTTCAGCTCCCGGTCGGTCTCCTGGTCGAGCAGTGTTCGGGTCAAAAGCATCTCGCCAAAGACACTCGCCGTCTCGGCGAGAGGGAGCGGTGCGTGATAATGAAACAGGTTCTGCTCGCGTGACAGACTGTAGTGGACGGCATGGCCGAGCTCGTGCGCCAGGGTGGAGACGTCGCGCAGGTTGCCGGTAAAATTCAGCAGCACATAAGGTGTCTCTTCGGGGAGCATCCCCATGCAGAAGGCCCCGCCGGATTTCCCCGGACGCGGCAGCACGTCAATATGTCCTTTGCGTATGATCTGCTTTGCTTCATTTGCCAGCTCCGCTGAGAATCGGCTGAAACTCTCCAGAACCAGCTGAGACGCCTCGTCGTAAGTAAACGATTTTTGACTCTTTGCCACCGGTGCGTAGAGATCGCTGTTTTTCAGAGAGTCGAGGCCAAGAAGCCTGTGCTTGATGTCAAAATAACGCTGCGCAAGGCTATAGTTCTGCTCGGTTACCGCCATCATCTGTGCCACCATTTCGGGCTCGGTTTCACTCGACAGATGGGTTGGAGTCATCAGCTCTGGATAGCCGCGTAGCTGCGCCTCGCGGCCGTGATCGAGGAGCAGATTGTTAAAGCAGCTGGTCAGCACCAGTTGCTGCTCAGCATGGGTCTCAAGAAACAGGGTGAAGGCATCTTCGCGCATCTGCCGGTCCGGCTGATAGAGGAGCGAGAGCAGCTCCTCGCCGGTCACATCCCTCTCATCCTGATCGCCGGGCATTTTAAATCGATAGTTCAGACTCGAAGATGTTTCATCAAACAGCTGCACAAAAGCCTCTTTGCCAGAGAGATCTTTGCGTTTGATCACCTGCTCAACGTCCTCCGATAAAGCATAAGGGGCGGCAGCCCGAATCGTCTGCAGAAAATGGCAAAACGGACTTACAGCTGGCGCTTTCAGCAATTCCGCCATTTTTGCGTCTTCAATCTTTAGGACTTCGAGATCGAAAAACAGGGTCGTCTCGGTCACCTGACTCAGAACTTCACGCACACGGGCCAGCAGTCGTTTGTGCGGTTCTGACTCACCGTCGGCGGCAAACAACAGATAGGCATAATGGTACGGTTTCAGTGCCCGCCTCTGCAACGCTTCGTAGTGCAAAAGCGCTGCACCGAATTCCGGAGCGGTTAACGCACCGTTTTCGATAAAGCCGCGATACCGGCTGCGGAACTGAACGGCCGCCTCAATTGCGGCGGTTAAGTCAGCTTCGATCTGCGGATCGTCGACCGATGTATAGAGCCGGTCATATTGCCAACAGATCTGATTATTTGTATCGGTCATAACTGCTCCAAAAAAAGATAAATATAATGTAACTATTAAGTACTATTGTCAGTCATTAGAAATTCTGTCATTCCCGAATGATTCTATTAGGGATCCATGGCTTAAAAGGCTGGATTCCCGATTACACCCTCGGGAATGACACCCCTTTGGCAGGTGCTGAATAGTTACAAAACTGGATCCCAAGTTTTCACAGGCTATAAAATTCATCATACTATCAACTCGACCGAAATTAGCACAACCCTTTACGCTAGCGGGGGATATGTGGCATATTATCGTCAGACTCGATGAGTGAGGGATTAAAATGGACATTAACGAATATTGTAAAAAAATTGATTCACACCTGGCCGGGATTACCGATACGGATCAGCGGCTCGAAGTGACCGCCAAAATCCTCAGTCAGGCGTTTCGGGTCGGAACCGACGAAGTCGCAATTTTTGTCCTCGATGGTGAGAAGGATCTTTTGCACTTCATGTGGCCGCGCAAGCTGAAGACGATCGGTTTTCTCCCGCTCTCGTCGCTCGATTCACTCGCTGCACGGACTGTGCGCGACAACAAACCCTTTATCAATAACCGGTTCGCCTCCGTCCATCACGCCTCGATTTTTGAGCGGGTCAGGCTCGAAGGGGCTGAAGAGAAACCACAGCCGATTCAAAAGATCATCAGCGTGCCGATCCCTGGAAAAGAGCGCCTGCACGGCGCCATCCAGATCTCACGCAAAGGGGAGGTCGCCGATACAACTGTCGATTTCACCAAATACGATCTCGATAATCTGGCGAAGATTGCCGTAACGCTGGCCAGGCATCTCGAATAAATTATTTACATACAAAAAAGGCCCGGTGATTGCCGGGCCTTTTTTGTGCGAAAACGCATATTATTGCAGTTCGTAAATTACCAGAGATGCGCGACCTTTACTGAAGAATCCTTTGTCATTGATC
>JACUTX010000217.1 GCA_014859615.1 Desulfuromonadales bacterium
CGATAGGCTGGATCCTTGCTAGAGGCGTTCGGAGATGATCTGAACAATGACGAAAAAAGAGGGGTCTATCCTCCTCCGGTGCCGCGATTCACTATTGGCAAGGAAAAATTTATCCCTGTGCGCTCTCTTCTCTGAAATCCCAACGCCGCACTGCTGTCGCTTGTATCGACAGCGCGACAGCACCGGGGAGATGACGATCGACGACAAACGAACGGACCTTGAATCTGTTGTTTTCCGTCCGTTGCGGCGACGAGAAACCGGATCCGGCCGCTTTTAAACAGGCCTCTTTGCGGGTCCAGATCCGGTAGAAGGTGCGCCGACGGCGAGACGTTGGTACCTGTAGAAGGGATTTGATTTCGTTTGGGGTGAAAAATCTGGCGGCGATCTGTTCAAAGTTGAGTTGCGGGTCGATCAGTTCGATATCGATTCCGATTTCCTCCTCCGAAAAGATGGCTAAAACTCCCCGGTCACCGGCATGGGAGAGGTTGAAGGTAAGGCTGCTCCCGGTCAGGGCCGGTTTGCCGTGCTGGCCGTAGGAAAATCTGATGTCTGCCGGATTTTGTTGAAGATAGCGGCCCAGAATCTGGCGGAGGCGGATACGGGCGAGTTTGAACTGGTCGGCTTTTGGCTGATTCAGAAATCGTTTGGCTCGAAGTTGTTCGTCTTCTGATAAAAGCTCGGTCAGATCGGATCGCAGGTCAGACGGGGGAGCAAGGGGAAAACGCCAGAGATGTACCTCGCCGTTGGCAACCGCCAGTTGCGGTGGAGGAGAGGTCCAGGGGGGGAGAGCGAGTGTCATGGTGCCATCCTGTCGTCGGTTGCGGCTCAATCAATGTCGCGGGTTGCGAGCCACGCCTTGAGACAAAGCATCCCCTCAGCAATGGAGATCTGCGGCGTGTAGCCGAAATCTCTTCGTGCGGCGCTGATGTCGAACCAGTGCGCTGTTGATAATTCGCTGGCGACAAACCGGGTCATGCGTGGTTCACTTTTGATTTTGAGCAGAGTGTAGAGCTGTTCCAGGGTCCAGCCGATAGCGTAGGCGAGCTTTGGCGAAATCACCCCTGCAACCGGTGCGATCCCCCCGGCATCAAGAATTCGATCGACGATCTCCCAGATCGGGAGCGGCTCCCCCTGGGAGAGAAAATACGGTCTGCCGGCAACCGCTGATCCGATCTCAAGTCGGTCGGCGGCCTGCAGGTGGGCCGTCGCAGCGTTGTCGATGTAGATGGTGTCGGCGAGGCAGTCGCGTCTGCCGATACGGAGCAGCGCCCCTTTGGCGCCGCGATCGAGGATCCGCGGGACGAGATGATTATCTTCCGGCCCCCAGATCAGGTGGGGGCGCAGGGCGACCGTTGCCAGACTGCTGTCGTTTGCCCAAAGCACCAGCTGCTCGGCCATCGCCTTGGTCTGCGGATAGAACGCTTTATAATGTTTCGGATAGGGGACCGATTCATCTACCCCTTCCATGTCGGATCCGTCAAAGACCACACTCGGTGAGCTGGTAAAAACCAGGCGCCTGATTTCGTGCTGGCGACAGGCGTCAACAACATGCTGCGTGCCGAGAACGTTGGTCGCATAGAACTCTGGATACGGACCCCAGACGCCAGCCTTGGCGGCGACATGAAAAACGATATCGCACCCCCGGGCGGCGCGACTCACCGCATCAGCATCGCTCAGCTCGCCGCGGCACTGCTCGACGCCGAGTCTGGTTAAGGCCGGGTGTTCACTGCGCGAGAAGGAGCGGACCGTATCGCCGCGTCCGATCAGCAGCTTGACGATCGCTTTGCCGAGAAAGCCGCCGCCACCGGTAACGAGCGCTTTCATCGCAAGCTCTTTTCTGCCCAGACCGCCAGCTTTTCGCGGAAAATTTTGGCATTGTGGCGGATGTCGACCGGGAAGGCCGGATGAAAGAGGATGGTTTTGATATTGCGGGTGATCGTCTCCCCGGCACCAATTGTCAAAAGTTCCTGACGGATTCGACCGAGATCGAAGTTACGCGCCGACGGCTCCAGTTCGACACAGAGAACCGGAAGCGTTTTTCCCGGTCTGCCGACGCCGACCAGCGCGGTGCGAAATACCTCCTGGTGGGTGTTGAAGATCGCTTCGCACGGGATGGTATAGAGAGTCTCTTCAGCGGTGCTGACCCGGTGAGATTTGCGGCCGCAGAACCAGATGCGCCCCTGTTCATCGCGATAGCCGAGATCCCCCATCCGATGATAGAAGCCGCCATGAACCGGATCCGGGATCTTGCCGAGCGCCGTCGATTCGGTCCGGTTGAAATAGCTGCCCGTCACCTGTCCCCCTTTGACGACAATCTCACCGATCTCATTTTGGTCAAGCCGCAGAGAGTCAGACCACGTCTCGATCGGGGTGTCGCAGATCGTGATAATTTCCAGCGCAGTCCCCGGTACCGGCCTGCCGATGCAGACCCCGCGCCCCTGATCGGTGGCAAAGCGGGTTTCAGAGAGGATCTCGGCGCTCCCGATGGAGCAGACCGGCAACGCTTCGGTGGCGCCGTAAGGGGTAAATACCTGCGCTTGTGCACAAAGCATGGCGGTGAATCGTTCCAGAACCGCAGCCGATACCGGTGCTCCGGCCGAAATGGCGCGCTTGAGGCTCGGCAGTCTGGTTGCGTGGGTTTCGCCGTAGCGGCCGACCTTGTTGATCAGAGCCGGGGAGCCGAACATGGTGGTGATCTGGAATTTTTCGATGGCGGCGATGATCTTGGCCGGATCGACATCGGCCGGCCGGGTGAAGTCCATCTCCGGAATGATCGAGGTCATACCGAGAGCTGGCGCAAACAGAGCAAAGAGCGGGAAAGTCGGCAGATCGATTTCGCCGGGGCGGATATCATAAACTTTGCGCAGCATCTTTACCTGGGTGGAAAAGTTGCCGTGACTGTAGACCGCCCCTTTCGGGATGCCGGTACTGCCGCTGGTAAAGAGGATCGCCGCCGTTTCATCGGCGTCAGTCTCGGCGGTTTGATAGTCGCTGGCGGCGGGAATCGTTGTTAGAATTTTTTTCAGGGTTGATCCGGCCCAGCCGTACTTTCTTCCGACGGTCAGCACGATCTTGACGGTCGGCTTCCCCCAGCGGAGCAGGACGCGGGCGAGGTGCGCTTTGGGGATGCCGATAAAGGCATGCGGCTGCGCCTCACTCAGACAGGTTTTGAGATTTTTAACCCCCATCCCCGGATCGACCAGAACCGGAACGGCGCCGATCTTGAACAGGGCGAAGGTGAGAGCAAAGAATTCGAAACCGGGCGGGACCATCAAAACAGTCCGGAGACCGCGCTTGATGCCGAGCGCTTCGAGAGCAAACGCCATCCGGTCGCTCTCCCGGTTGAGCTCGGCAAAACTGTATTGATCGTAGACGGTCTGATTTTGGGCGTCGTGGCCACAGGGGATATAGATAGCCGGCGCTTCCGGCTGAAGCTGCGCCATCCTCGGCAGATCTGCCGCGACGTTAAAAGAGGTGGTCGGACTCATTTTTCATGACCGTCAATCGGGTGTGTCGCCAGAAACTGTTCAATAATCGGGATCACCTCGTCCTGGGCATCTTCGAGGATGTAGTGTCCGCAGTCATCAAAAGAGTGAACCTCGGCATCGGGAAAGCGCGTTGTCCACTCTTTGAGGAAATGATGATCGAAGACAAAATCTTTCAACCCCCAGCAGATCGTCATCGGCAGGTGTGCAAACTGCTTGAGACCGGTCGCGATTTCTGTGATCAGGTCATAACCGGGATCGTCCGGTTTGAGCGGGATATCCTGCACAAACCGCAGGGTGGCGATCCGGTTTTTGGCGGAATTGTACGGTGCGCAGTAGGCGCTGCGTATTTGGGGGGGGATCGGATTGCGCTTGCAGCCGACCAGAGCGGCGCCGACGGCAAACAGGTTCAAACGCTGCACCAGAAAGGCGCCGAACGCTGTGTCCCGGCAGATTTGCAGCGCTTTCGGGAATTCTTTTTCGGCCGGGAGGTGAAACGCCGCCGTATTGAGAATCACCAGCCGGGCGATCCGCTGTGGGTGGCGGATGGCGTACCCCATGCCGATCATCCCCCCCCAGTCGTGGACCACCAGGGTGATCCGTTCGCGGATATCGAGATGCTCAAGGAGCGCTTCGAGGTCATCGATCCGGCTTTTCAGGGTGTAGGCGTAGTCGGCGTCAGCCGGTTTTTCGGATAGGCCGCAGCCGATATGATCAGGGACGATGACGCGGTAACGATCGCGCAGCGCCTTGGCCAGATTGCGGTAGTAGAAAGACCAGCTCGGATTACCATGGACCATCACGACCGGATCCCCTTCCCCTTCGTCGAGGTAGTGGTATTTCAGGCCGCTGAGTTCCAGAAAGTTATTTTTAAAAGGGTAGAGCTCGCTCATTTTATTTTCTCGCAGACAGCATGAAATACTGATTTATTAAAACGCCGA
>JACUTX010000218.1 GCA_014859615.1 Desulfuromonadales bacterium
AAAATCGCCCTGATCTCCGACGAGCTGACCCGGTCCTGCCTTCAACATGAATGCAAGATTTTCAACGTCACGCCGCTAAACTACAAGCTTGTGCTCAAGCTCTGGAAGCCCGACCTGCTTTTCGTCGAATCAGCCTGGCAGGGGGCAGGCAACTCTTGGGAATATAAGATTGCGGCCTTTCCTGATCGACCGGAACGGTCCAATATCATGCTGCGCAAGGTTGTGGCTTATGCCCGTGATCTCGGTATTCCCAGTGTCTTCTGGAATAAAGAGGATAGCGTCCATTTCGAGCGGTTTATTTCGAGTGCATCTCTGTTCGACACTATTTTTACCGTAGACACCGGGTGTGTTGATCTCTATCGGCAGCGGATTGATCGAGACATTATGGTTAATTCGCTCATGTTTGCTGTGCAACCAAAAATCCATAATTTTACAGGTGTTGGCAAAAGGGTAAGCAGTGCGAACTTTGTTGGGAGTTACAGCCGACACCTGCATGATCGCAGGCGCGAAAGACAGGACATGTTGCTCTTTGCTGCGTCCTCAACTTTTGGCCTGACGGTCTACGACCGGAATTCGAATCGGAAATCTGTCAATTACCGTTATCCTGATTATGCTGGTATAGAGTGCAAGAAGAGGGTTCCTCATCACAAAACGGCAGATATTTATAAAAACTTTTTGGTTTCCTTGAATTTAAATACCGTGGATGATTCGGAAACCATGGTCTCCCGTCGATTGCTAGAAATCCTCGCCTGTGGTGGCTTGGCGGTAACGACTCCTGCCCGGTCGGTCGAGAAACACTTCAAAGATTATTGTTATGTGGTCGATTCGACGGCAGAAGCTGAGGAGTTATTCTTTCGTTTGCGGTCAGGCTACGCGCCGCAGGATATGGCGATGATGGAAGGTGGGGCAGAATTTATCCTGAAAAATCACACCTATGCCCATCGGCTTCAGACCATTCTGGAGGCGATAGAGAGGAATCGATGCTAGCACGGCGCATTCTATTCTCCCTGGTCTGGTTTTGATGAACGTTAAGGTGAAGAAACGACAAACTTGCCAATGACTATTTCCACTCTTTTGCGTCGCTACCGGTCCGCAGTTGTGCTGTTTCAATCTTACGGCATTTTGCGTATTCCTCACCTGCGCGCGCTATTGCCCGAATGCCAGCGGATAGAGCCGCGCTGGAAGGTGTCGCGCGGTGAGTACGACGCAGTGGTCGGTTGGGGGCATAAGTCGACCGCAACCAGGGGGAGAGCATTGGCCAAGCGCGAAGCGCTCCCCTATCTGGCTCTGGAAGACGGCTTTCTTCGTTCAATTGCCCCCGGTGTGACCGGTGCGTCGCCGCTCTCTGTAGTGGTGGATGATATCGGGATATACTACGACGCTACGTCCCCCTCGCGTCTGGAGAGAATGCTCGAAATCGAGGGGTGGGAGACCGACGCGTTACTGGATCGGGCACGGCGGGCTATCGACTGGATAGTAAGGGAGCGGCTTTCTAAATATAATCACGCACCGTTGTTAAAGGGTCCGCTCCCTGGCGATCGGCGAGAAAAGGTATTGGTCATCGACCAGACCCTTGGCGATGCCTCGGTGACACTCGGTATGGCAGATGCTGAGACTTTCAAACAGATGTTGGCTGCTGCACTGGAAGAGAATCCGGAAGCCGATATCATCGTCAAAACCCATCCTGATGTGCTGGCTGGCAAGAAACGCGGCTACTTGACCTGCATCGAGAATTCTCCGTCGAGGATCCACCTGTTGGCCAAAGAGGTCAATCCTTTGTCGTTAATCGAAAAGGTCGGCCGGGTCTACACCGTCACTTCGCAGATGGGGTTTGAGGCGCTCTTGCTCGGCAAGCCGGTTGTGTGCTTCGGCGTCCCTTTTTATGCTGGTTGGGGGCTTACCCACGATCGGCAGACGGTTGACAGGCGAACCCGGCGCCGCACACTTGAAGAGCTGTTTGCTGCCACCTACATCCTTTATCCCCGCTATCTGAACCCTTATACCCATAAGGCCGGAACGATTGAAGATGTTCTAAATTATCTGACGCTTCAATCCAGACATCACCGGTTGCTGTCTGGTGCAACGCTGCGCTGCACAGGCTTTCGTTGGTGGAAAAGCCCCTATATCCGCAGGATGTTGACCGCTCCGGGAAATCGGGTTGTTTTTAGTAACCGCTCCAAGGCTTTGGCGAAGGCCGATAAAGTCGTGGTCTGGGGGGGAGGAAGCCATCTCCCGATAGTTCAAGCGGCAAAGCATCAGGGTCTTGCGGTTTTACATATGGAAGATGGTTTTTTGCGCTCCGTGGGGCTCGGATCAAACCTGCTACGCCCCCTTTCTCTGGTTCTCGATAGCTGTGGCATCTATTTCGACCCGACACGGCCGAGCGATCTGGAAAATATTCTGCGGAATACAGTTTTTTCTGAAGAACTTATACGTCGGGCGGTTTCTTTACGTCAACGCATTGTTTGCGAGCGTTTCAGCAAGTATAATGTCGGGGCGGATCTGCCGGTCACAACTAGAGCAAAAGCAGGTCAATCCGTGCTTCTGGTCCCGGGCCAGGTGGAGGATGATGCTTCGATCCGTCTGGGTTGTGTTGATATTTGCACCGACCTGGGACTGCTTGCCGAAGTGCGCAGACAGAATCCCGAGGCCTATATTATCTACAAGCCTCATCCCGACGTGCTGGCGGGGAATCGAACGGGGAGCGATTCGTTACAAGAGGTTAAGCTTTACTGTGATCAGGTCGTTACCGATCGGTCGATGCCAGCTTGTCTCGATGTTGCTGACGAGGTTCATACCTTGACCAGCCTGGCCGGTTTTGAAGCTTTGCTCCATGACAAAAAAGTAGTATGTTATGGACTCCCTTTTTACGCTGGATGGGGGTTGACGCAAGATTGGCATTCACTGCCGAGAAGGGGGCGTCTTCTTTCTATCGATGAGCTGGTGGCCGGGGCTCTGATCCTCTATCCCTTTTATATCGATTGGGAGTGTGGTGAGATCATCCCGGTTGAACTTGCACTCGATCAACTCAGCCGAGATAAAGACTCTTGCGGGGGAAGCGTAAAGGTGGAGTCAGGTTTGATTGGGCAGTGGTGCAGAAAACTGTCAGGTTTTTTTGGTGCTCTGCGATGAGGCGGATGAATGCGTTATTTAGGTCGCAAAATATTGTTACTGCAGGGACCGATGGGGCCATTCTTCTGGTGGTTGTCCCGCGCGTTGCAAAGGCGCGGTGCAACTGTCCACAAGATCAATTTCAACTTTGGTGACCTGCTTTTTTATCCATTTAAGAGCCTCCTGTACAGAAAATCCCTCCTGGACTGGCCTCTTCAGTTTGAGCAGATTCTGCAAGAATATTCCATTCAGGAAATTGTGTTGTTTGGTGACTGTCGCGCCTACCACCAAGCCGCTATCAAGGTGGCAAACCGTCTCGGGATCCGGGTTCTGGTCTTCGAGGAGGGGTATCTGCGCCCGCATTGGGTCACCTTGGAAGAGGGGGGGGTCAATGGGAACTCCAGACTCTCTAATTCACCTGATTTTTACCTGAATCAGCCTCCTGCGCCCCAACCTGAACCTGAAAGCTTTCCTCATTCATTCGGGCGTATGGCTCTCTTTAGTACTCTCTACTCTCTCGCTGAAGCGTGTGGCAGCCCATTGTTTCCGAATTACAGTCATCACCGCGGCCTGAATCCCTGGTATGAAATTTTTGTCTGGTTACGCTCCGCATTGCGCCGCCGCCGCCATACTGTCAACTCAAAGCAGGTGAAAAAACGTTGCAAGGGGGCGCTGGCCAAGAATTATTTTCTGCTCCCTCTGCAGGTTCGCAACGATTCGCAGATCCGACATCACAGCCCCTTTCAGAATATTGACTCCCTCTTAGAGACGGTCCTTGAATCATTTGCCGCCGAGGCCCCCAAGGAACTGTTTCTGGTGATTAAGCACCACCCGATGGATCGAGGCTACAGTGACTACTCAAAGCAGATTAAATCGATCAGTCGCACGTTAGGTCTTTATGATCGGGTCATCTATACCTGGGATTCTCACCTGCCGACTATCTTGAACAACGCCTTGGGGGTGGTGACTGCGAACAGCACCGTCGGTCTGCAGGCCCTTTACCACCGTATTCCGGTAAAAGTTTTAGGAAAGGCGATCTACGATATTCCCGGATTGACCAGCGCCGATGAGTTGGCGCAGTTTTGGGTCAACCCGACTCCACCCGATTCTTTTCTCTATCAGAAATTTCGTGAGTACCTGCTGGCGACGAATCAAGCCAACACATCGTTTGCTTATCCACCAACGGAGGCGTTGCTGGAGCACTGGGGTGGCATGCAAAGAGAGTCTGGACGGACAATCGTAACTGCCGAGCACGTCGAACGTCCTTTCTCATCTCCTGCATAAACCCGATTTAGCAATGCAGTCGATTGTC
>JACUTX010000009.1 GCA_014859615.1 Desulfuromonadales bacterium
GGATCACGGTCAACCGCCTGTTTGCGCGGATTCAGACCTTGCTCGATTCTGATATTGGAGCAGAACATGGGCCTGACCGAGCCGGAGACATCCGCCACAGCTTTGCCACAATCGATAAGGCGAAGCGTCTGCTCGATTACCGTGGTGAGATTTCGTTTGAAGAAGGGCTTAAACGATCGCTTGAGTGGTATGTTGAAAATTTAAACCGTGCAGTCAGAAGCGGTTAAATGTTTTGTTGATTTACCGGCGGCAGTCGATTATATTGTCGAGTTTAAATCACCACAGGGAGTGCTCAAAATATGGTCTCATTTGAAGATATCCGGACGAAAAAAGCGGCGATTGCATTGGTCGGTCTCGGCTATGTCGGCCTTCCGCTGGCTGCCGCCTTTGGTCGGAAAACCAGGGTGATCGGTTTTGACATCAGTTCACGCAAAATTGCCGAGCTGCAGCAAGGGGTCGATGCGACGGGGGAGCTGTCGAGTGCCGATCTCGCGACAACAAAAATCGAGTTGACCGATCAGGCGGTGCGTCTTAAGGAAGCTCAATTCCTGATTGTTACTGTCCCGACGCCGATTGATCGCAATCGTAAACCTGACCTTTCGCCGCTGGTCTCTGCATCGACCATGATCGGCCAGAATCTTGCGCCGGGGAGTATTGTCGTTTATGAATCGACGGTCTATCCGGGGGTGACTGAAGATGTTTGTGTTCCAATCTTGGAGGCGGAGTCCGGTCTGACCTGCGGGGTCGACTTCAAGGTCGGTTACTCTCCCGAGCGTATCAATCCCGGCGACAAGGTGCATACGATCGACAAGATTATCAAGGTTGTTTCAGGGGAGGATGAGGAGACTCTGGAGACCGTCGCCAGGGTTTATGAGATGGTGGTGACCGCAGGGGTGCACCGGGCTCCGAGCATCAAGGTTGCCGAAGCGGCCAAGGTGATTGAAAACACGCAGCGGGATCTGAATATCGCCCTGATGAATGAGCTCGCCCTGATCTTTAATAAAATGGGGATTTCGACTCTGGACGTTCTGGCTGCGGCCGGGACCAAATGGAATTTCCTTAAATTCACTCCCGGTCTGGTCGGCGGGCATTGTATCGGTGTCGATCCATATTATCTGACCTACAAAGCCGAAGAGATCGGTTATCAGCCGCAGGTGATTCTGGCCGGACGCCGGATCAACGACCAGATGGGAAAATTCATCGCTGAAATGACCGTCAAGCAGCTGATACAGGCAGATAAAGCGGTCAAGAGGGCGCGGGTTCTGATCCTCGGCCTGACTTTTAAGGAGGATGTGCCGGATATCCGCAACACCAAGGTGATCGATATCGTCCGGGAACTGCAGGAGTACGGGGTCGAAACCGTGATTCACGATCCGGTGGCAAATGCTGAAGATGCGCTGCGCGAATATGGGGTCGATCTGATTACTCTCGAATCGGTCAAAGATGTCGATGCGGTCGTTTTTGCCGTTGCTCATAAATCTTACAAACTCTTCTCTATCGATCGTCTCCGTGCCATTTGCGCTGCACGCGGTGGCACTGGCGTGATTATTGACGTAAAAAATATTCTCGATAAAGAAGCCATTGAATCGGCTGGTCTTATGTACTGGAACCTCTGAAAAATGTCAGGTATTGAAATGAAGAATCTGCTCGTAACCGGTGGGTGTGGTTTTATTGGTGCAAATTTTATTCGTCTTCTTTTGCAGGAGATGACCGATGTCAAGATTGTTAATCTCGATAAATTGACCTATGCCGGTAATCCAGAGAATCTTGCGGAGTTTGAAAACGATCCGCGCTATCATTTTGTTCATGGAGATATCTGTGACGCCACCACCGTTGCCGCGATCTTTGCTGAACACAAAATCGACTCGGTGGTTCATTTTGCCGCAGAATCTCACGTCGATAGGAGCATTTCCGGACCGGCCGAGTTTATCCAGACCAATATTGTCGGGACATTCTCCCTGCTGGAGGCGGCGCGTGCCGCCTGGAGTGATCATTTGACCGGTTGTCGTTTTCTGCACGTCAGTACTGATGAGGTTTATGGCTCGCTCGGGGAGACCGGTCTGTTTGAAGAGACCACCCCATACGACCCCCGCTCACCTTATTCGGCTAGCAAAGCCTCTTCTGACCACCTGGTGAGCGCCTACTGTCATACTTATGGTCTGCCGGTTCTGATCACCAACTGCTCCAATAATTATGGTCCTTACCAGTTTCCCGAGAAGCTGATCCCGCTCATCTTGAACAATGCACTCAACGGCCGAGATCTTCCGGTCTACGGCGACGGCAAGAATGTGCGCGACTGGTTGTTTGTCGATGATCATTGCCGGGCGATTCTGCGTGTGTTGCAAAATGGAAAAATCGGTGAAACCTACAATATCGGCGGCAACAGCGAAAAACAGAATATCGAAGTTGTTCAAACTCTCTGCGATATTCTCGATGAAAAGGTCGATCCGCTCCCCTCGGGTAAGCCGCGCCGGTCGCTGATAAAATTTGTTAAGGATCGTGCCGGTCATGACCGGCGGTATGCTATTGACGCGAGCAAGATCAGAGCAGAGCTCGGCTGGGAACCGGCGGTACGCTTTGAAGACGGCATTCGGGCGACAATCGATTGGTATCTCACGCACACAAAATGGGTGGCCGGTGTGGTCGATGGAACTTATAAAGATTACTACAACACCATGTACAAAAACTCTGGTGACAAGTGACAAACAAGGTCCGAAAAATTGTTGTAATTGGTGCGAACGGCATGCTCGCACAGAAGGTGATTGAAGCGGCAGATTCTGCTGCAAAGGTGATCTGTCTCGATCTTCCGGAGTTCGATATCACGGACCGCGTTGCTGTTTTACACACAATTGAAGAACTTTGCCCTGATGTTATCATCAATTGCGCGGCCTATACCCAGGTAGACAAATGCGAAACAGAGGAGGCCCTCGCTTTCAGGGTCAACGGAGAAGGACCGGGTTTTCTGGCTGAAGCCGCCAAAGAGTGCGACGCCGTCCTTGTACATATCTCGACCGATTATGTTTTTGCCGGAGACTCCGGCACTCCTTACCGGGAAGACGATCCGGTCGGCCCACTCTCTGTTTACGGGCGAAGCAAGCTCAAGGGGGAGCGGGCGATCATCGCCAGCGGCTTACTGCGTTATTTTATTCTGCGGACAAGCTGGTTATACGGTCCGGGCGGTCCTAATTTCGTTGAGACAGTCCTGCGCCTGGCCGCCGAGCGTGAAGAATTGCGGATTGTTTCCGATCAGATCGGTTCACCAACCTATACCGGCGATCTGGCCCGGGCCATCTTTGCCCTGCTGCAAAAATCGGACGATGGGAGAGGGTCGATCTACGGAATTTATCACTTCAGCGGTGATGGGGCGTGTTCCTGGTACGATTTCGCATCTGTTATTGTCGCTCGCGCGCAAGCCGCCGGCATTCCCCTTAGAGTCAAAACGATTACACCGATTACAACCGCTGACTATCCGTTGCCGGCGATTCGACCAGCCTATTCTGTCTTTAATAAATCAAAGTATCAGACCGCTGTTGCTGCGAACATTCCACAATGGCAACAGAGTCTGCAAATTTATCTGGATGAACGTCAGGCTATCATTTAAGGAGTTGCTGTAATGTCTGGAATTAAAAAAGGAATTATTCTTGCCGGTGGAGCCGGAACACGCCTCTATCCATTGACTCTGGTTGCCAGTAAGCAGCTGCAGCCGGTTTATGACAAGCCGATGATCTATTACCCTCTTTCAACTCTGATGCGGGCCGGCATACAAGACATCCTGATTATCTCCACGCCGCAAGATACACCGCGGTTTGAAGCGTTGTTGGGGGATGGGAGTCGCTTCGGAATTCGGCTCAGTTATGTTGTCCAGCCTGAGCCAAAAGGGATCGCACAGGCTTTTCTTGTTGGAGAGGAGTTTATTGCGGGGGATTCTGTCTGTCTGATTCTAGGGGATAATATTTTCTACGGAAAGATGGATCTCGACCGGATTATGGCCGATTTTACCGGCGGTGCAACCGTTTTCGGTTACCCGGTTGTCGATCCACACCGTTACGGGGTGGTTGAGTTTGATAAAAGCGGCAAGGCGATCGGCATTGAGGAGAAACCGAAACAGCCGAAATCGAATTTTGCCGTTCCGGGCCTCTACATATACGACGAAAATGTTGTGGAAATCACAAAAGGGTTAAAACCGTCTCTTCGCGGCGAGCTGGAGATTACCGATCTGAACATGGCCTACCTCGATCGAGGCGAGTTGATGGTCGAAAAGCTCGAGCGCGGCATCGCCTGGCTCGATACCGGGACACATATGAGCCTGCTGGAGGCGAGTCATTTTATCGGCACACTTGAAGCCCGGCAGGGGCTGAAGATCGCCTGTCTGGAAGAGGTTGCTTTTCAGAAAGGGTTTGTTGATGCGCAGCAGATGCAGTCGATCATCGATGATACGCCGAATTCGAGTTATCGGGATTACCTTCTTCAGGTTCTTAAAGATGGTGTTTCGTGATGCGTGTGACAGCTACCGATATTCCGGATATTCTGGTCATTGAACCGACCGTATTTAACGATGAACGAGGATTTTTTCTCGAGAGTTTTAACCAGAGCGAATGGGAAGAGAAGACCGGATTGAAGACCGGATTTGTTCAGGATAACCATTCACGTTCGACCCGTGGTGTGCTGCGTGGTCTGCATTATCAGCTGCCGCCGGCAGCCCAGGCGAAACTGGTCCGTTGTGTCGCAGGTGAGATTTTTGATGTCGCCGTCGATATCCGCCAGAGCTCAAAAACCTTCGGTCAATCTTATGGCTGTCTTTTGTCGGCTGAAAACAAAAAACAGCTTTGGATCCCTGAAGGGTTTGCGCATGGTTTTCTGGTCCTTTCAGAGAGTGCTGAAATTTTATATAAAACAACGGCCTATTACGCACCGGAGTCTGACCGGTCGATTCTCTGGAACGATCCGGAGTTGAAAATTGATTGGCCGGCGGGGATAAATCCCGTTCTTTCCACCAAGGATCAGTCCGGGCGTCTTTTTTGTCAGGCAGATCTCTTTAAATAATTCAGTCTGTAAATTGGTGGGCTGGATTTCTACAACGAAAAAGGACATTTTATGCTCAGCAGTATGACCGGATACGGTAAAGGGGAGAGTTCGAGTGATGGTCTTGCTGTTAATATTGAATTGCGATCTGTGAACCATCGCTACTCCGATATTTCGATCAAGGCCCCTCGTTTTTTGATGCCGTTCGAAAATGAGCTGCGCAAGTTGATCGGTCAGAAGCTGAAAAGGGGGAAGATCGATCTCTTTATTCAGGCTGACTTTTCCGGTGAGTTGGGGCAGAAGCCGGTTCTGAATAAACCGCTGGCCGATGCTTATATGCTCCTCTTTAGCGATCTGAGTCAGCACTGTCAACTGTCGTCTGATATCCCGATCAACCTTCTGGCGAGTCAAAGAGATGTGATTTCTGTGCAGGAACAGTTGCCGGATGAGCAGGAAGCGATTCGGTTAATAAGGGAGGCCGTTGAGGCAGGACTCGAAAAAATCGTCGCAATGCGTCAGGCAGAAGGGGAGGCGATGCAGCAGGATATGCTGGAGCGTCTGGCGGTTCTTAAAGGATATCTTGCGACTGTCGAAAAGCGGGCCCCGGTTGTTGTCTGTGAGTGGCAGCAAAAATTAAAGGATCGTCTCGCCCGATTGCCTGACGATGTCTCTTTTGATCCGCAGCGGGTCGCTCAGGAGATTGCGGTCTTTGCTGACCGCTGCGACATCAGTGAGGAGGTGACTCGCTTCCGGTGTCATATTGAACAGTTTGAACTGCTTTTTCAAGCCGATGAACCGGTTGGGCGTAAAATGGATTTTTTGTCTCAGGAACTCAATCGCGAAGCGAATACAATGGGATCCAAAGCCAATGATGCGGAGCTGGCGCGAACGGTCGTTGAAATCAAGGCTGAGCTGGAAAAAGTTCGGGAGCAGATTCAGAACATAGAGTAGGGGATGGCATGACCCGTAAAAAAGGTAATATTTTCGTCATATCGGCACCTTCCGGGGCGGGGAAAACCACGCTCTGCAAGGAACTGATTGACTTTTTCCCGGAGCTGCGCCATTCTGTCTCGTACACAACCCGACCGATTCGTAACGGTGAAGTCGATGGCCGTGATTATCATTTTGTCGATCAGGCAACATTTGATCAGATGATCGCCGCAGGTGCCTTTGCCGAATGGGCAATGGTTCATGGCAACAGTTATGGAACATCCCTGCAGACCTTGCAGCAGGCGATCGACTCAGGTTCGGACATCCTTCTGGAAATCGATTGCCAAGGGGCGATGCAGCTTAAAAAACATCTTGCCGAGGCAATTTTTGTTTTTATCCTTCCGCCGAATCTCGAAGAGCTGCGACGTCGACTGGTCGGTCGTCATACGGATGCCGATGAGGTGATTGAAAAGCGGATTTATAATGCGTCTGAAGAGATAAAAGAAGCAGCATGGTACGATCATATTGTTGTGAATGATCAATTCAATCTGGCCCTTGCGCAATTAAAAGCGATTATTCAGGGCAGTTCATATTAAATAAGATGCCTTTACGGCACAAGGAGTAGACTCACATGGCACGTGTTACCGTAGAAGATTGTCTGCATCAGATTCCGAATCGTTTTTTACTGGTGATGGTTGCGACCAAACGGGCCAAACAGCTCTACAAAGGGTCGAATCCTCTGGTTGAAAACAAATCAGGCAACAAAAAAGTTGTTTTGAGCCTGCGTGAAATAGCGGCCGGAAAAGTTGAGTACAGCTTGCCGGACAAGGCTCTCTGATTTATTCGGCCTGTTTGTTTCTAACAGCGCCGGTAATTTTCATTGCCGGCGCTCTTTTATTTTTTTGATCAGATGCGAATGTCATGATTTCGCTCGATGATATCCTTGATGAAGTCCGTGCCCATAATCCGGGTGCCGATTTTGAATTAATCCGCAATGCCTATGCGTTTGCAGTTCACGCGCATGCCGGCCAGGTTCGTCGTTCCGGTAATTCTTATATCACCCACCTGCTCGAAGTCTCCCTGATCCTCGCCCGTTTCAAGATGGATACCGACGTTGTTGCCAGCGGATTGCTGCATGATGTTATTGAGGATACCGAAATCACCCTCGATACGGTCAGAACGGAATTCGGCGATAGTGTGGCGACTCTGGTTGATAGCGTGACCAAAATCGGCCGCATTGCTTTTAACACCCGGGAAGAGCGACAAGCCGAGAGTTTCAGGAAAATGCTGCTGGCGATGGCGAGGGATCTGCGCGTCATCATCATCAAACTTGCTGATCGGTTGCATAATATGCGCACCCTGGAGTTTCTCCCGGAGCCGGATCAGCAGCAGATCGCCCGTGAGACTCAGGAGATTTATGCGCCACTGGCCAATCGACTCGGTATCAGTTCTCTTAAGGGGGAGCTTGAAGACCTTTCGTTTCGCTACCTTGAGCCTGATGCTTATCAGGGGTTGATGGAAAAAATCTCGGTTCAAAAGGCGGAACGAGAGACTTACATCGAAGATATTCGCTGCATTATTAAAGCTAAATTGGATGCCCAGGAGATCGTCGGTGATGTTTCAGGTCGCTCGAAACATCTCTATTCAATTCATAAAAAAATGCAGCGGCAAAATATTGAATTTGATCAAGTTCAAGACCTCTCTGCCTTCCGGATTATCGTCGGTTCTGTTCGGGATTGTTATGCTGCTCTCGGGATTATTCATGCAGCCTGGCGACCGGTTCCAGGGCGTTTCAAAGATTTTATTGCCATGCCGAAGGCAAATCTTTATCAATCGCTGCATACCACCGTGATTGGTCCTTATGGTGAACGGATGGAGGTTCAGATCCGGACGGAAGAGATGCACAGGATAGCCGAGGAGGGGATTGCCGCACACTGGAAATATAAAGAGGCGGGGCAATCTGTTATTGCCGGTCCGGATGCCAGTCATTTCCGTTGGCTTCGGCAGATGCTGGAATGGCAGCAGGAAGTCAAGGATTCTCATGAATTTCTTGATGTTGTCCGGGTCGAGTTGTTCCCTGAAGAGGTGTATGTCTTTACTCCGAACGGAGATGTTCAGGAACTTCCAAAGGGGTCGACTCCGGTCGATTTTGCGTTCAGCGTTCATTCGGATATCGGCTTTCATTGTGTCGGGGCCAAAGTGAACGGGAGGATGGTTCCCCTTAAAACTCAACTTAACAATGGCGATCGGGTCGAGGTTCTTACCTCTGATAAGCAGAAGCCGTCCAAAGATTGGCTCACCTTTGTCAAGTCGAGCAAAGCCCGTAACCGGATCAGGCAGTGGGTCAAAGCCGAACAGCGAGAAAGAAGTATCGAGCTGGGCAAGAGTCTGCTGGAAAAAGATTTACGCAAGCACGGGTTCAGTCTCAATCGAATTATTGCCGGCAAAATCCTGAAGCCGACGCTGGATGAGCTCGGTTTTACCAGGCTGGATGATCTGCTCGCCAATCTCGGTTACGGGAAGATTTCGGTTGGACAGATTATTAATCGGCTGATTCCGAAGGAGTTGCTCAAAGAGACCCCTGCGTCACCGGGAAAATTGACCCGGGTTCTTGAAAAGATCAGACGCAAGCCTTCCGGGGCGATCAAGGTGCAAGGGGTCGACGACGTGCTTGTTCGCTTTGCCAAGTGCTGTAATCCTCTCCCTGGAGACGAGATCGTCGGGTTCGTCACCCGGGGGCAGTGGGTTGCTGTTCATACCGCAGACTGTCCTCATCTCCTTGAGATTGATCCGGCCAGGCAGGTCGATGTTGAATGGGATGTCGATAAAACGGCGACACGCTCTGTGACTATCCGGGTGATCTGTGCTGATCGTAAAGGGATGCTGGCGACTCTCAGCGCAGCAATCAGTGAAGCGGAAGCGAATATTTTAAGTGCCTCAGTCCACTTGTCATCGGTTGGCGATGCGATCAATCTTTTTGAAATAGAAGTGAGCAACCTCAAACATCTGAATCAGGTGACAAACTGTTTGCGGCGGTTAAAAGGGGTGCATAAGGTCGAACGTTTGCAGCAGTAAAGGAGAGTGTTGGATGGTAAAGACGGTGATTTGCACGGAACATGCCCCGGCGGCCATAGGCCCCTACTCGCAGGCAATCAGAACTGGTCATCTGGTCTTTTTCTCCGGTCAGATTCCGCTGCGAGCTGATGGTTCATTATGTGAAGGGGATATAACGGCGCAGACCAGGCAGGTTCTGCTGAATATGAGAGAAGTTCTCAAAGCGGCGGGGCTCGATTTTTCACATGTCGTCAAAACGACGATCTATCTGACGGATCTGGCCGATTTTGCTGTTGTCAATGATCTCTACGCGGATTGTTTTGTCGCCCCTTATCCGGCCAGAGCTTGTGTTCAGGTTGCTGCCTTGCCAAAAGGGATCAATATTGAAATCGAGGGGATTGCCGTTGTTGACTAACCCTGGCCGCTCGATACCATTTCAGGCTGTTGTTACTGCAAGTTTGATTTGTAAACATTAATAGCGGGGAGACGTTATCTTAATGTCTCCCCGCTATTAATGAATGTTTTACCTTGAACTATCGAATCTTTCGATCAGACAGCTTTTTTTACCGCGCCACTACGGATGCAGCGGGTACAGACTTTTACGTAGCCGGTCGTCCCTTTGTCGTTGACTGCACGAACCTTTTGCAGGTTGGGATTAAATATCCTACGTGTTTTGTTATGAGCATGACTGACATTGTTGCCCGTCACCGGTTTTTTCCCACAAATTTCACATTGCTTGGCCATTGGTCTCCTCCTGTCGTTTCGAACGGCGATTACTAGCATAGCCGCAGTCCTATTGCAAGTTTTATTTGTTCAAGAATCTGTAATGTTTCACTTGTTGACGTCAGCATGAATGTTTTGATAGTTTCCATGCTCTAGATAACACAGGGAGAGTCCGGTTTGCAATCGTCACTATTTACGTCGAAAGTATCACGATGACAAAGGCCTATTTTTATACTTTGCATAAACCGGAAAAAGCTCTTTTGCTCTGTCGTCTGGCGGAAAAGTATCTCTTGCAGGGGGTGCGGGTTCTGATCTCGGTTGAGGATGAAAATCAGGGGGTCACTCTCGATCGCTTTATGTGGAGCTGGAAGAAAAACTCTTTTATCCCTCACGTCTATGATAATGGTGCTGTTGACTCACTTGATGAACCGGTTGTTATTGTCAGCCGCGAGCGGAATCCGAATGGCGCAAAACTGCTGATTATGGGGCGTCCGCTCAGTATGGCATTTATCAGCCGGTTTGAAACTGTTATCGATTTTGCTGAACTTTACAAGGACGAAGCGGCTGTCGCCTCGCGACAGAGGTTTATCTCCTATCGTGAGGCCGGTTTTGAACCGAGAATGTCCGTATTGGACGAGTTGAAACAGTAATGAACGATCTTTTATCCCGTTACAGCGTCGTGCTGGTCGCCCCGCAGGGGGGGCTGAATGTCGGCTCCGTCGCCCGCGCGATGGCTAATTTTGGTTTTTCCGATCTGCGACTGGTGACACCTGAGATTGACCACCTCGGCGAAGAAGCGCGTCGGATGGCGGTCAAAGCCTCCTTTATCCTTGAATCCGCCATGATTTATCGTGATTTACCGGCGGCGCTAAGCGATTGTCACCTGGCGCTCGGAACCACCCGGCGTTTTGGCAAGTACCGGGACGATTTTCTCAATCCGGATGCTATCCCTGCCTTTACTGCCCCTTATCTCGGGGATGGTCGTGTCGCGCTCGTGTTCGGCCGGGAGGACAGCGGCCTGTTGACGGAAGAACTCGATCTTTGTCAGCGCTTTATCACCATTCCGACGGCTGATCTCCTCCCGTCCATGAATCTGGCCCAGGCGGTCTCCCTCTGTCTTTATGAAACGTCGAAAGGGAGTTTTGACCTCGTCTGCGCAGAGACGAATCGTCAGCTGGCGACTGGCGAAATGCTCGAATCGATGTACCAGCATATGCGCAAGACTCTCCTCGATATCGATTATCTGCATCCGCAAAACCCTGATCATATCCTCCACTCATTTCGAAGGATTTTCGGTCGCGCTCTGTTGAATGAACGCGAGGTCCGGATTATCCGCGGAATGTTCAGACAGATAGATTGGGTGGAGTCGATCCGCAGACGTCAAACTGAAGGAGATCCGTTGTGACCGCAAATATTCTGCATCAGCAACATCTTGATAATGGTCTGGAACTGATCTTTACCGATCTTTCAAATCGATATTATGGTGACTTTTATCAGATTAAAATTGACATTATCAGCCGCATTCACCTCTCGGACGCTTTTTTTGCCACATGTGATCTTTCAGAACGAGAGGAGGTCAAAGTCAGAAGCCGGTTTGGTGTCGTACTGGAAACGCACCAGGAATTAAAACGGATGGGCGTTGCCGGACCGGATGTCGCCAGCGTCTCAATGGAGATGGTTCAGAACTATTTACAGACATCCCTCCCGTATCTGGCGGCTGCGCAATTTCCGTCACGTTTCGTTCGCCAGCGGCTGGTCGAGCGACCGCTTCTTCGTGCTCTTCATGAATAAATCGATCGAGTTGACAATCGATTCCCTGACTTACGGTGGGCGAGGTGTCGGCCGCTATGACGGGAAGGCAGTTTTTGTTCCGCTGGTCCTTCCCGGAGAGCGGGTGCTCTGCCGGGTTGTTCGTGGTAAAAAGCGCTATTGCGAAGCGGAGTTGATCTCGGTTCTGCAAGCGTCACCTGATCGCCGTCCACCCCTTTGCCAATTTTTTTCTGATTGCGGCGGCTGCCAATGGCAGCATCTCCCTTATCCGGTTCAGCTGCACTGGAAGGAAAAGATTTTTACAGATATCCTTGTCCGGGCGACCGGTTGTGCTGCTGACCGAATTTTGCCGATCGCTGCCGCACCGGCAGAGACCGGTTACCGCTGTCGGGCCCAGATCAGATGCCGGATGACGGCGCAGGGGTTGATTGCCGGATTCTATCAGACCGGTTCGCATTCGATCGTCGATACCGATCTCTGCCCCGTCCTTGATCCTCTTATTCCGCCGTTGCTGCGCCGGTTTCGATCGTGTATGGACCATTTTTCTCAGGCAGACAAGATCCCCCAGATCGATTTTTGCGTCGATTCAAATCGGGGAATCAGTCTCGTTCTTCATTTTTGCGGGACGGATATGGTCGGGCTGATGAGTGCACTCCAGTCTCTCGATTCAAAAAGCGAGCTCAATCTCTCTATACAGACTCCTGATAACCGTTTGATCAGCGCGATAAAGGGGGGTGCACAGTCAATCACCCCGGAAGACGATTCTGTTCTGCGGCTCTGTTTTCCGCCGGGCGGTTTCATTCAGATTAATCTGCAGCAGAACAGAAGATTGGTGCATGAGGTTTTACAAAATGCCGTTGTGTCCGGTCGCGAGCGGATCCTCGATCTCTATGCCGGAATCGGTAATTTTTCACTCCCGCTGGCAAGAAAATGTGCCGAAGTCGTTGCTGTCGAGGAGTATGAGCCGGGGGTTACAGCGGCAATCCGTAACGCTGCTGACAATCATCTTGAAAATGTTCGTTTTATCGCCGGACGTTCCGAGAGGGTCATCAAACAGCTCGCCGACGGTCCACGGTTTGATACGATCGTCCTTGATCCGCCGCGCAGCGGAGCTGCCGAAGTCGTCGAGTCGTTGATGAAACTGCAGCCGGATCGGATCGTCTACGTCTCTTGTGACCCGATGACTCTGGTACGGGACCTGGTGTCGCTGCTACGGGGAGGTTATCGTCTGGTATCGGCCCGGCCAATCGATATGTTTCCACAGACCTGGCACATCGAGGGGATTGCCTTGCTTGAGAAGACAAAATAGTGAGTTCTTCTCCCGCGCTTGTTGTGCCAGTTTTTTACCGCTAAATAGCTTGCACTTGAGCCGGGACTGTGTTAGATAATAAATACTTTTCGTCAGTATCATCTGGGAAGTGAGCAAGTTGCTCACTTTTTTTGTTTTTCGGAGCATGGTTTTTCCCATGAAGCATCAATCGATATTGGATCAACTGACCGACCTTATTACGCCTATCCTTGATGACCTCGGTCTTGAACTGGTCGATCTGGAATATAAACGGGAGGGGCGCGATCTGTTTCTGCGGATCTTTATCGATAAAACCGGTGGTGTCAATCTGGATGACTGTGCCGGTCTGAGTCGCGAAGTCAGCGCTCTGCTCGAAGTCGAAAATCTCATAACCGATGCCTATCGTCTTGAGGTCTCTTCACCGGGAATGGACCGGCCCTTGAAACGTCCGGCAGATTTTTCACGTTTTGTCGGCGAGCGGGTCAAGATCAAGTCGAAAGAGTCGATCGATCCGGATGGCCGGGGACATAATCGTAAAACCTTTGTCGGTGAGTTGCTCGGCCTGAAAGAGGGGCGTGTCTCGATCCGGCAGTTGGATAAGCGGGGGGGAGAGATCGAAATTCTTCTCACCGATCTGGATCAGGCTCGACTCGATCCTGAATTTTAAAGCTTTCGTCGCCGGACAGGCGCCGACTTTTAAAAAAAATAGATGTAGTGAAAACTGCGAGGGAGAAATAATAATGGTCTTTAACCTGAACCATGTCATCGACCAGGTTGTTAAGGATAAGGGGATTAATCGGGACGTGCTCGTTGAGGCGCTCGAAGCTGCTGTGCTGTCCGCTGCCAACAAAAAATACCGCAATACCCGTGATCTTGAGGCTCATTTCAATCATGCAAGTGGCGAGGTCGAACTGTTCGAATTTGTCACTGTTGTTGAAGAAGTCGAGGACTCTTATCAGGAGATAACCTTGAATGAGGCGCGCGAAGTCGATCCTGAGGCTGAATTTGGTGATTCGCTCGGTATGAAACTCGACGCCACCAGTTTCAGCCGTATCGCTGCACAGACGGCCAAACAGGTTATCATTCAAAAGGTGCGCGAGGCTGAGCGTGAGGGCGTTTTCAATGAGTTTCATGCCCGTATCGGTGAACTTCTCAACGGGATCGTCCGTCGCTATGAGCGTGGCGATCTGATCATCGATCTGGGGCGCGCCGAAGCGCTTCTTCCGCATCGTGAGCAGGTTCCGCGTGAAAACTATCGTCAGGGTGATCGGGTCCGGGCTTACCTGTCTGATGTCAGGATGTCACCTAAAGGGCCGCAGATTATTCTTTCCAGAACTCACCCCGGTGTGATTTCGGCTCTGTTCAGTTATGAGGTCCCTGAAATTTCGGAGGGGATTGTCGAGATTGTCGGCGTGGCGCGTGAACCGGGTGCAAGAACTAAAATTGCTGTTTTATCGAATGATTCGGATGTCGATCCGGTCGGTGCCTGTGTCGGCATGCGCGGTTCGCGAGTCCAGAATGTTGTCTCGGAACTGCGTGGTGAAAAAATCGATATCGTCCCCTGGTCACCGGATATTGCCCGTTTTGCATGTTCGGCTTTGTCGCCGGCAGAAGTCACGCGAGTTTACGTCGACAATGATGATAAATCGCTCGAAGTCATTGTCCCGGATGATCAACTCTCCCTTGCTATTGGTAAAAAGGGTCAGAATGTTCGTTTGGCCGCCAAGCTTACAAACTGGCGCATTGATATCAAGAGTGAAACCCGCGCCGCTGAAGCCGAGATTGAAGAGCAGACCGAGGAAGAGCTCGTGAACGACGAGATCACACCGGAATCACTTTTGGCACGCTACTCCAAAGACGATCTTTATCAGCTGGCCAAAGACCATACGGTTCCAGGTCGCAGCAGTATGACAAAAGAAGAGTTGGCGGAAAAGCTTGCTGAAATTTTACCGCATGTCACAGTTGAAGTGGATGAGGAAGAGCTTCTCGCTTCAGTCGATCCGCGGGCTGAAGAGTCCTGAATAAAACGGTTCGATAAGATAGAAGAGGTGTTTTTGGCTGAACGGACCTGTACCGGCTGCCGGTCGGGGTATGATAAAACTGAATTGATACGTTATGTTTGCGATCCATCCGGTCGATTGTTGGTCGATTATCGCCATAAACTTCCGGGGCGTGGCGCTTATACCTGCATCGATCTTGACTGTATTGCATCGGCTATCGCACGAGGCGGTTTTTCCCGCTCCTTTAAGCAGTCGATCGCGATTCCCGAAGCTGATGCCCTGATTCAGGAAGTGATCGGCAATTTGCGTTCGCGGATTTTGAATCTGATCGGCATGTCGAGAAAAGCCGGCGCGATCGTCTCCGGGAGTAATTCGGTTTTGCAGGAACTGGTAAAACCGACGGCAGCCCTGCTGATCGTGGCGACGGATGCCGCACCGGGGACAGCTGAAAAGATACTGAATCGCGCCAGGGGCGCTGATGTCCCGTTCTTCAAGCTGTTCGACAAGCAGACCCTTGGGTCGGCAGTCGGCCGTGATGAACGGAGTCATCTTGTTTTGACAAATAAAAAATTTGCCGGGAATCTCATTCTGGAGATTAACAGGCTGAAGAAGGTTGCAGGGGAGAATTAATGGGTAAGATAAAAGTTGACGAATTGGCGAAGAAACTCGGCTTGAACAATCATGCCATCCTCGACAAATTGAAAGAGGCAGGGATTAAGGTCGAGAATGAACAGACCTCTCTGGACGCGGATGTTGCTCTGAAATTTGAGCAGACCTTTGCTGGCGATCCGGTCAATATCGAAGAACAACGTCTCGACACGGGTGTTATCCGCCGTCGTCGTAAAGTTGCACCGGTTAAAGAGAAAACTCCTGAGCCGGTTAAATCGACGTCCGCAACGGAAACGACGCCACAGCCGGATAAACCGGCTGAGTCAGCTGAGCCGGTCGCCACTCCTGCAAAAGAGAAGACCATCAAGCAGACTGAAGAAATGGCAGAGAAAAAAGAGTCTGTTTCCAAGTCGGCACAGAAAAAGACGACAGAGAAGCCTGTGGAGTCTTCTGAAGTTGCTTCTC
Source organism: Desulfuromonadales bacterium (assembly GCA_014859615.1). Classification (GTDB taxonomy): domain Bacteria; phylum Desulfobacterota; class Desulfuromonadia; order Desulfuromonadales; family UBA2294; genus Kmv16. Next base: position 15,862 of record JACUTX010000009.1, read on the forward strand.
CCAAAAAAGTTAAGGAAGATGTTGTTCCTGAACCCTCCTCTGATCTCGCCTCAGGGGCGGCTCCCAAACAAAAAGAGAAACCGGTTGATAGATCTTCTGCACCCCCTGTAGTGGAAGGCTTGAAACCGGCTGCTTCAACTGAGAAAGCAAACCCGCATCGCGCCAAGATTCTTGGCCGGGTTGAACTCCCTGCTGCCGCCCAACGTCCAACTCGCGGTGGGCAGAAACCTCAAGATAGACGTGAACGTCCTGCTGCCGCTCGTCCTGCTGGCGGCAGACCCCCCGCCAACGGTTCTTCTCCTGGCAGCTCTGCACCGGGGCGGCCAGCTTCTGGCCGACCGGCTCCCGGTCGTCCGGCACCAGGCAGACCGGTTTCTGGTCGTCCCTCTCCCGGGATGGAATCGCCTGCCGGGTTAAATGCCCCTCCGGCAGAGAAGGATCAGCCGCGCGGTAAAAAACGGAACAATAAAGGGAAGGATCGCGTCGATTTTAATGCCAGTGAACAGCCTCGGCGCCGTGGCAAACGGGAAGTGTTTGAGCCTGACCGGATGTCGCGTAAAGGGAGACGTCCTGTCAAGGCCGTCAAGAAGACCGAGATTACGGTCAGCAAGGCGATTAAACGTATTATCCGTATCAGTGATGTGATTACTGTTGGTGAATTAGCCAAACGGATGGGGATCAAGGCGAACGATCTGATCCGTGAACTGATGAGCCAGGGTGAGATGGTCACTATCAATCATCCTCTTGATTTCGATACCGCTTCTCTTCTGGCGACCGAATTCAACTACGAGGTTGAAAACGTTGCCTTTGACGAGGATACGCTTCTGGCGCATATTGATAAATCCGATAATTTAGAAGACAAGTCTGCAGCGACAACCCGTCCCCCGGTTGTAACGATCATGGGGCACGTCGATCACGGCAAAACCAGTCTTCTCGACGCTGTGCGGACAACCAGCATCACCGAGGGGGAAGCAGGCGGCATTACTCAGCACATCGGCGCCTATGATGTCGATGTCGACGGTAAAAAAGTTGCGTTTCTCGACACTCCGGGACATGAGGCGTTTACGGCCATGCGTTCCCGCGGTGCTCAGGTGACTGATATTGTTGTGCTGGTTGTTGCCGCTGATGACGGCGTTATGCCTCAGACCCGGGAAGCGATTAATCATGCCAAGGCCGCTGCTGTCCCGATCATTGTTGCTGTGAACAAAATTGATAAACCGGGCGCGAACCCGGATCGGGTCAAGCAGGAGCTGTCTGAATTCAATCTTGTCCCTGAAGATTGGGGTGGTGATACAATCTTTGTTGAGGTTTCGGCCAAGAATCATACAAATATTGATCAACTGCTGGAGATGATCCTTCTTCAGGCTGAAGTTCTGGACCTGAAAGCGGTTGTTGACAAACGGGCTAAAGGGACTGTCGTTGAAGCACGTCTTGATAAGGGACGCGGTTCGGTGGTAACTGTTCTGGTTCAGGAAGGGACACTTAAAGTCGGAGATCCGGTGGTCAGTGGGACCCATTTTGGTCGTGTGCGTTCCATGCGCAATGATTGTGGTGATACGGTTGAGGCGGCCGGTCCATCCTGCCCTGTTGAAGTGACCGGTCTCTCCGGTGTACCGGATGCAGGGGACAGCTTTCATTCGGTTGACGATGAGAAAACAGCGAAAGATGTTGCCCAGCATCGACAGATCAAAATGCGCGAATCCGAAATGGTCAGCCATAATAAAATCTCTCTTGAACAGCTTTATGCACGTATTCAAGGGGGGGACGTCAAGGAACTCAAGGTCATCATCAAGGCGGACGTTCAGGGTTCGGTTGAGGCGGTCAAGGATTCTCTCAATAAACTGTCGACGGACAGCTGTCACCTTCTGGTTCTGCATACAGCTGTCGGTGGTATTACGGAGAGTGATATTACCCTCGCTTCAGCATCGGATGCTATTGTCCTCGGATTTAATGTTCGCCCAGAAGTCAAGGCAGCGAGCCTGGCTGAATCCGAAGGGGTTGATATCAGGCTCTACAACATTATCTATGATGCTGTTGATGATATTCGCAATGCGATGGAAGGGTTGCTCGAACCGACCTTCAAAGAGAGTCCTCTCGGACGAGTTGAAGTTCGTGAAACTTTCCATGTCTCAAAAATCGGCACGATTGCCGGTTGCTATGTCGTTGATGGCAAGATTATCCGTAATGCCAAAGCTCGCCTGATTCGTGACAATGTTGTTGTCTGGGAAGGGGCGCTGAGCTCTCTGAAGCGTTTCAAGGACGATGTCAGGGAAGTCCAGTCGGGATATGAGTGTGGTATCGGTCTGGTCAATTATAACGACATCAAGACCGGTGATGTGGTCGAAGTTTATGAGATGAAAGAGGTGAAATCGACTCTCTAAAGGTTCTTGCGTCTGCCGGTCCGCAAGGAGACGGACTACGACGTCAAAACTTTTTTTGCGCAGAGATTCTGGCTTTTGGCGCTGTTGTGATTTGCGAGAGCAGCCGGGACGTTTTACACTATTCAAAATTGAGGTTGCTTTGGAATATCCCCGTTCATATCGTGTTGGTGAACTGATTGTTAAACATATTTCCGAAATTATTTCACGGGGATTAAAAGATCCGAGGATCGGATTTGTTACGATAACTGCCGTTGATGTTACGCAGGATCTTCGTTACGCCAAGGTTTTTTACACTGTGATCGGCACAGATCGTGAGCGCAAAGAGACGGCAGTTGGTATTGAAAAAGCGACGCCGTATATCCGTCGACAACTAGCCAGCAAACTAACGATCCGTCATACGCCGGAATTGACGTTTGTTTATGATGAGTCGATTGAATACGGTGATCACATCGCTTCCCTTCTGAAAGAAATTCATAATGAGTCAGAGAACGATTCAGGCGATACTGAAAAGGATTGAGGCCGCAAGGCAGATCCTGGTTTCAGCACACGCGACTCCTGACGGTGATGCCCTCGGTTCCACTCTTGCGCTGACGATGGCGCTGCGTGAGATGGGGAAAGAGGTTGTTGCGTTTAATGCTGATGGAGTGATCTCGCCATTCGGATTTCTCCCCGGAGCAAAGACCGTACAGAACCGTCTCGATCCTGATGCGAGATTCGATCTCGGTTTTTTACTCGACGCCGGTGAATTGCAGCGTGCCGGGATCGATCTTCGTGCTCACTGCACAGAGCTGATCAATATCGATCATCATCCATACTCCGAAACTTTCGGGGTAGAAAATCTTGTCGATATTGAGGCCGCCTCGACCGCGATTCTTGTTTATCGTCTGTTGCGACAGCAGCGGCATCCGATCTCTCTTGATGTAGCGATTAATATTTATACCGCAACCTTGTCTGATACCGGATCATTTCGTTATTCCAATGCCAATCAGGAAGCGTTTTCCGTCGCCGCCGAGATGGTCGGGCTCGGGATTAATGCCTGGGAGGTCGCCTCTCGACTCTATGAGACTCAGCCCGCGCAACGTTTGATCCTGCTTGGCGAAGCGTTACGTACCCTGCAGATCACAAATTGCGGTCGCTACGCCTCAATCAGCGTGACCAGTGAGATGTACGAACTGTGTCATGCCGAGGCCAAGCATACCGACGGTTTTGTTAATTATCCGCGTTCTATCGAAGGGGTTGAAGTCTCGATCTTCTTCCGTCAGACCGATCCGAACAGATTTAAAGTCGGGTTTCGTTCCAAGGGGAATGTTGATGTCGGCGCTTTGGCGCGTGAAATGGGTGGTGGCGGCCATCATAATGCTGCAGGCGTACTTGTGGAAGGGAGCCTCGATGAGGTTCGCGCGTCTGTTTTTCAGCGACTCGGGACTCAACCGATCTGATGCAGGGTTTTCTGATTATCGATAAACCGGCCGGGATCTCCTCCCATGATGTCGTACGTCGAATAAGAAGAGTTGCCGGAATGCGACGCGTCGGCCACGCTGGAACCCTCGATCCGTTGGCGACCGGTCTGTTGCCGATAGCAATCGGCGATGCGACCCGGCTGATTGAGTATCTTGCTGACCGTGAAAAAGGATACAGTGCGGTGATGCGTCTCGGGAGTGAAACCGATACGCAGGATTCAGAAGGGGTGGAGCTCGCCGCTGGTGATTGGCAGACTATCGACGTGGCACAGGTCGAAAGGGAGCTTGCGCAATTTCGGGGTGAGATTGAACAGGTTCCGCCGATGTATTCGGCCCTTAAAAAAGATGGCGTCCCCCTGTATAAACTTGCCCGAAAGGGTGTTGAGGTTGAGCGGGCCGTCCGCAAGATGGTGATTCATTCTCTTGTCATGACGCGCTTTGCGCCACCAGAAGTTGCTTTTGACGTGGTCTGTTCCAAAGGGACTTATGTCCGGACTTTGTGTCATGATCTCGGGCGTAAGCTCGGCTGTTTCGCACATATGGTTGAGCTCCGCCGATTTCTGCATGGGCGTTTCGATCTGTCGATGGCGGTGAGTCTCGAAGAGGTCGAACAACGAGGGACGCACGGACTTCCTGAGCTGTTGCTGTCGCCACTGACGGCTTTGAACGATATGCCCCGCTGTATTATCGCAGGGGAGGCGTGTCAGCGTCTCTTGAATGGCGTGCCGCCGGTCAAAGAAGAAGTTATGATAGAGAGTGGTCAGTGCCGTAGTGGCGAGCTTGTCGTTCTGGTTAGCGGCGCGCATTTGCTGGCTGTTGCCCGTTTTGAACCGCAGCGGCAGATCGAACGGCGCGGAGATTTTCGTATTGAAAAGGTTTTTTATCCGCAAGAAGAGTGATTGGAGTTGTTCTTGCTTTACAATAGAGATCAATTATGATAGATAATCATGTTTATCAGTTATGAATTTTGCCGGAAAGGAAGCGAAGAATGCTGGCTACGGAACGCAAACAAGAAATTATTGAAAAGTTTAAGACTCACACGAGTGATACCGGGTCACCTGAGGTTCAGATTGCTCTGCTCACAGAGCGGATCGTTTATCTGACGGAACACTTCAGGACCCATAAGAAGGACCATCACTCCCGTCGCGGCCTGCTCAAGCTGGTTGGGCAGCGGCGGCGTCTGCTCGATTACCTCAAGAGAAAAAATCTCGAAGGGTATCGAACGATTATCAAGGAACTTAATATCCGCAGGTAATCAAAGGCAGCAGATTCTTCGCCATTATGAAGAATCTGCTGCCTTGATGTTTTAAGATGTTGGCATCGGAGGTTGTCCGGAGAGAGGTCCTGTCCTTTATACAGGAGTTGTCTCAGGCCACCCTCCTTGCCGTTTTTGCCGATATCGGAATATCGGCGATCAAACTATGAGTTTATAACTCAAAACGAAAAGGATGCAAAAATGGCCTATCAAAAAGTAAGTGTAGATTTTAATGGACAACCCCTGACTATCGAAACAGGCCAGGTGGCACGTCAGGCTGACGGAGCTGTTATCGTCACCTACGGTGATACCAAAGTTCTTTGTACTGTGGTGTCTGCACACCGTATGCGTGAAGGGCAGGATTTTTTTCCGCTGACCGTTAACTATCAGGAAAAATTTTATGCAGCCGGGAAGATCCCCGGTTCCTTCTTCCGCCGTGAGCGCGGCACGACAGAACGTGAGACCCTGATCTGTCGTCTGATCGACCGTCCGATGCGCCCCCTGTTTCCAAAAGGGTACATGTTTGAGACCCAGATCATGCCTACAGTTGTTTCGGCTGATCTGGTCAATGATCCGGACACCCTGTCGATGCTCGCCGCTTCGGCGTCTGTCGCTATCTCTGATATTCCGTTCGAAGGTCCGATCGCAGCGGTTCGCGTCGGTCGTATCGGTGGCGAGCTGGTTGCCAATCCGACTCTGCAGCAGATGACAGAGAGTGATCTGGATATTATCGTCTCCGGTTCCCGTGACGCGGTCATGATGGTCGAAGGTGAAGCCGATCTGATCTCTGAAGATGAGATGCTCGATGCTATCTTCTTCGGTCACAAATCGTTGCAGCCGTTGATCGAAATGCAGGTGGAGCTGGCCAAGGCTGTCGGTATCGTCAAACGTGAATTTTCTGTCCCGGAAATCGATCCCACTCTGGTAGCCAGAGTTAAGGAGCTGGCCACCAAACCGCTCGATGCTGCTGTCCGGATTCAGACCAAAACTGAGCGTTATGCTGCAATTGCCCAGGCGGAAGCTGATGTTAAAACTGCACTGGCTGAAGAATTCGAAGGGCAGGCCGGCAACATCGGCTCCGTGGTTAAATCGGTTCATAAAAACATTGTTCGGCAGATGGCGGTTAACGAACGTATCCGTATCGATGGTCGTGATATGTCGACCATCCGTCAGATTACCTGTGAGACCAACTTTTTGCCCCGTGCCCACGGCAGCGCTCTGTTTACCCGTGGTGAGACCCAGGCTCTGGTCGCTGTAACCCTCGGTACCGCAAGCGACGAGCAGCGAATGGACAACATCCAGGGGATGGAGTTCAAGAAGTTCATGCTGCACTACAATTTCCCTCCGTTCTGTGTGGGTGAAACCAGCATGCGTCTCTTCCCGGGTCGCCGCGAAATCGGTCATGGTATGCTCGCTGAGCGTTCGGTTGCTGCTGTTCTCCCGAAGCATGAGGATTTCCCTTACACCGTACGCATCGTCTCCGACGTTCTTGAGTCGAACGGTTCTTCATCGATGGCCAGTGTTTGCGGCTCATCGCTCGCTCTGATGGCGGCCGGTGTGCCGGTCAAGGATGCCGTTGCCGGTATTGCCATGGGGCTGATTAAAGAGGGGGACAAGCACGCAGTCCTCTCCGATATCCTCGGTGATGAAGATCATCTCGGTGATATGGATTTTAAAGTTACCGGCACAGCCAAAGGTGTTGCTGCACTGCAGATGGATATCAAAATCAGTGGTGTCGATAAAGCGATCATGAAAGAGGCTCTGGAGCAGGCACGTACCGGTCGTCTGCATATTCTCGGCAAAATGGCTGAGGCGATTTTTACGCCAAGCGCAGAACTCTCTGCTTACGCGCCGCGCATCACCACTATCTACGTCAAACAGGATCAGGTTCGTACCGTAATCGGTGCCGGTGGTAAAAATATCCGTGGCATTATCATGGCAACCGGCTGTTCTATCGATATCGAAGATGATGGCCGGGTCAACATCGGTTCCGCTGACGGTGAAGCCGCCAAACTGGCGATTAAAATGATCCGGGATTTGACCCAGGAAGCCGAAGTCGGCAAGCTCTACAAGGGCCTGGTTCGCAAGATCATGGAGTTCGGTGCTTTTGTTGAAATCTATCCGGGGACTGACGGGCTGGTTCATATCTCTGAACTCGATACGGAACGAGTCCGCAATGTCTCCGATATCCTCAAGGAGGGTGACGAGGTATTGGTCAAATGTATCGGCGTCGACAAACAGGGGAAAATCAAGCTTTCACGTAAAGAAGCCCTTGGCCAGACGTTACCTGAATAAAGACGTTTCAAAATATCGAATGCCTGAATCATTTCGATGATGATTGATAAACGACCGGCCACAATGCAGACGTCTTAAGCGTCTGCAGTGGCCGGTTTTTTTGATCTGCAGGAGGGTGCTGTGACGGTTGTAACGGTTCAGATTCAACGTCTGCGTGATGAGGCATCGGTCCCCCGGTACATGACCGAACATGCCGCTGGTCTCGACCTCTGTGCTGCCCTCGAAGAGCCGGTAACACTATTGCCGACCCGTCGGGCTTTTGTCCCGACCGGACTGGCGATGGCAATTCCGATCGGGTACGAAGGTCAGGTGCGCCCTCGATCCGGTTTGGCTTTAAAACAGGGTGTCACTTTAGTGAACAGCCCCGGAACCATTGACGCTGACTATCGAGGCGAGATCGGGGTAATTATGATCAATCACGGTGAAACCCCTTTTATAATCAATCCCGGGGATCGGATCGCTCAGTTGTTGATTGCTCCGGTTACCCATGCCAATCTGATGGTGGTCGATCGTCTCGATATCACAGAGCGCGGGAGAGGGGGGTTCGGACACACCGGGGTTAATAATGAAGAGTGAAGAGTTATGACAATTGCGGATCCTGATGATTTGATTGAATTCCCCTGTGACTACCTGTTTAAAGCGTTTTGCGCAAAAGATGCGGTTGCTTCATTTCGCAGTTCGATTAAAGAGGCGATTAATCGTGTGGTTTTATGCAGCAATGACGCCATTAAAGAGCGGAAGAGTTCTCAAGGGAACTATGCCTGTATAACTGCACTGGTACGTCTTGAGAGCCGGGTGCAGCTGGAGGCGATTAATAATGAGATTCGTAAGATTGATGATTTGATGTTTATGATCTGAATTTGCGAACTCTCTTTTTTAGTTTTGACCTGTTTTGTGATAGATTTAAACCAAGATTGCATCGCATAAACTGACCAACTGTGGTGTTATTGCAATCATCTCGCTGCTTCGACCTACGTCAGAATGTCGCAATGCCCGATCATTGCTTGCCTTGCATCTGATCTTTTTTGCTTGGTCATCCAAATTGATGCTTTTTGCCAAAGCATCAAACAGCTCTATTTTTTTGAGAGGAGGTTCTTCATGTTGATTTCTGTCGATCCAACTAATCCGCAGCCGAGGCAGATCAAACGTATTGCTGACGGCCTCCGTCAAGGGAACGTTATCGCTTATCCGACGGATACAATCTACGGACTCGGATGTAACATCTTCAACAGTAAAGGGGTCAAGCGCCTCTACCAGCTTAAAAAACGGGATCCACGCAAACCTTTCTCATTTATCTGCGCTGATATATCCGATGTTGCCAATTATTGCCAGGTCAGCAACTTTGCTTACAGGATCATGAAGCGGCATCTCCCCGGTCCTTATACCTTTGTTCTCGATGCCACACGTCAGGTCCCCGGCCTTTTGGTCACGCGTCAGAAAACCGTCGGCATCCGTATCCCGGACAACCCGGTGGCTCTCGCTATTGTTCGTGAACTCGGCCATCCTCTGGTGACAACCAGTGTTAATGAAACAGGTGAAGAGCCGCTCGTCGATCCTTTTGAAATTGAATCTTTTTTCGGCCGCTCTCTCGATATGGTTGTCGATGGCGGGATCATGCTTGGCGACCCTTCGACTGTCATCAGTCTGATTGATGACAAGATTGTGGTCCTGCGTCAGGGGAGCGCTGAAACGTCATGGATCACCAACGCATGATGCGTCGCTTCATCCTCACTATCGGGCTGATACTCGCACTTTTTCCATCGCTGGCGGCCTTTGCCGGTGATAAACCGGGAAGCCTCGGTATTCAGGTTGTGCCGATCTCGACCGGTGAACTCGCAGTGCTGCACGTTATCGATGGCTCTCCGGCGATGCAGAGCGGATTGCTCCCGGGGGATCTGATTATCGAAGTCGATCAGTTTTCGATGCGCGGGAGTGATTTTGACCAGGTG
>JACUTX010000010.1 GCA_014859615.1 Desulfuromonadales bacterium
GAATGGTTCCAAATAATCAGACAATGGAAGTCCGATTAATGTGGGAATCAACAACTGCTGCTGCAGCGTGTTTTGGACTGTGAAAAGCTGTTCATGACCGACTCCAGCTTCATCGCGAACCGCATCATGTACAGTGTCATCCCGCTCGATACAACCGATAAAATTCTGCTGGCAATCACTCTGCCAATGACCGACATGACGGATCTGATCGCCAGCTTCTTCTCTCGTGCCGCGTTAACTTTTTTGACGACACTATTGATCTGCTCTTTACTTTTTTATCGCCAGATCAACAAGATCACGAAACCGGTCGAAAATATTCTTTCGGCAACGCGCGCCATAGCAGACGGAAACCTCGATTGCCGTCTGCAGGTGGTGCAGGCCGGAGAGTTTAAACCGCTTGTTCATGCGTTCAATAACATGATGACCAGCCTGAGTACCGTCTACGCCGACCGCATCAGGCAAGAACGCGAATTGACCATTGCCCAGGAAGACCTGCGCTATAAAGATTTACTTGAAAAAAAGAATAGAGAGATCGAGAATTACAACAAAGAACTGGCTGAGCACAACAAAGAACTATCTGTATTACTGCAGATTACCCAGGAGATGTCCTCCACCCTCGATCTCGATACTCTCTTTGCCAATATGCTGAATTCACTCAGAAACATGATTGGCTGCCAAACGCTCATCCTCCTGACGTACGATTCTGGTTCTGCATTACTCGAAGTCAGTCAAACCCTCGGCATCGACAGAGAGGCTTTAGCCGATGTCACTTTTAAGTTGACGGAAGGGATCTCCGGAGAGAGTGCGCGAACAAAAAAAACGATTTACGCCCCGGATCTCAAGATTGAAAAACGCTATCTGAGTTACAAAAAAACTTTAACAGTATTCGGTTCCATGCTCTCCATCCCGTTAATCACTCATGACAGACTCTGTGGCGTACTGAATCTGCATAAAGATAAAATTAAGCTTCAACGACGCGGAGAGAGCTTTGTGCGAGGCCGTTGCCTCTCAGGCGGCGATCGCGATTGAAAATGTCGCTCTGTACAATAAAGCGACAGAACTTTCCATTACCGACGAATTAACAGGTCTTGCCAACAGACGTCATTTCCAGAACATTTTTGATCGTGAAATCATTTTAACAGAGCGTTATGCGACGACGCTCAGTCTGATCATGATTGACATCGACCATTTTAAAAAATACAACGATTATCATGGCCACCTGCAAGGTGATGTTGTCCTGAAAAAAGTTGCTGACTGTCTGTTACACAATACCCGTGGCATCGATTTAACCTGCCGCTTTGGTGGCGAAGAATTCATAATTCTTCTCCCGAAAACAACATCAGAAGGAGCCATGATTACCGCAGAAAAATTACGGCGAGTGATCGAAGCGGAACATTTTATCGGCGAAGAAGAGAGCCAACCCGAAGGGAGACTCACCTTGTCACTCGGAGTGGCGAGCTATCCTGAAGACACATCCGATATTCACACCCTTCTGGAACTGGCCGACCAGGCACTCTATCGAGCCAAGGATCAAGGGCGTAATCGGGTTGTTGTCTTTTCGCCGGATAAACAAACAGCCTGATTCCGACAGGGAAGCAGGCTGTTTAACCGGGAATATCGCTGCGCTTACGGAAACAGCCCAACCTGGTTCAGACCGGTCGTCTCTTCCAGACCGAGCAGAATATTCATATTCTGCACTGCCTGTCCGGCAGCCCCCTTCACCAGATTATCGATGGCCGAAACAACAACAACGCGGCCGGTGCGCTCGTCGCAGACGACGCCGATATCGCAATAATTACTGCCACGTACATAACCGACATCCGGCAACATGCCGACCGGCAGAACGCGCACAAACGGCTCTTTGACATAGTAATCTTCGAACAGGGAGAGGACTGTCTGCGTCGACATGAATGGCGTCAGCGTCGCGTAGCAGGTGGTCAATATCCCTCTATTCACCGGAAGAAGATGGGGGGTAAAGCTGACGGTAACCTTTTCCCCTGCCAGTTCTGACAAAGTCTGTTCGATCTCCGGGGTGTGACGATGAGTCGCGACGCCATACGCCTTGAACGACTCATTCACCTCACAGTAAAGACTCCCCTCTTTTGCAACCCTCCCGGCGCCACTGACACCCGATTTGCTGTCGATAATAAGAGTATCAATATCGAGACTGTTCTGTGTGAGCAAAGGGGCAAGAGCCAGAGCAACAGAGGTCGGGTAACAGCCGGGATTGGCGATCAGTCGCGCGCCGTTGATCTTGTCACGAAACAGCTCTGGGAGACCGTAAACCGCCTCTTGAAGAAGTTGTGGACTCGAATGCGGCTGATACCAGTCGGCATAGAGATCAGCATCATGCAGACGATAATCGGCCGAGAGATCGATCACCTTTTTACCAGCATCCAGAAACAGCGGGACAACCTCCATCGCTGTTTTGTGCGGCAGTGCCGTGAAAACCAGATCCGCTTTGCTGCAGATCAGTTTGATATCGACCGGATCACAAACCAGATCAAGCTGGCGGCGCATCGACGGAAATACTTCTGAAAAAGGGAGACCGGCATGCTGCCGGGAAGTCAGACAGGTCATTTTTACTCCCGGATGGGGAACCAGAAGCCTGGCCAACTCAACTCCGGTATAACCGCTTGCACCAACAATCGCAATATTCGTCATATCAATCTCCTTAAAATCAAAAAAGGGAAACCCGAGGGCTTCCCTTTTTTGACAGATACCGTCTCTTCCGGCCAAAACCGGAAGATTATTAACGCTTGGAGAACTGGAAGCTGGCGCGTGCGGCTTTACGCCCATACTTCTTACGTTCTTTGATACGGCTGTCACGTGTGATGAAGCCGGCTTTTTTCAGAGTTCCGCGCAGGGTCACATCAACCCCGAGCAGTGCCTTGGTAATGCCATGCTTGATTGCACCCGCCTGTCCTGAAGGACCGCCGCCATTTACATTGACCCAGACATCAAAACGACCAAGATTCTCTGTCAGCTCAAGAGGCTGGCGAATAATCATCTTAGAGGTTTCACGGCCAAAATATTCATCAATATCACGATGATTAACCGTAATTTTACCGGTTCCAGGGGACAACCAGACACGGGCAATGGAAGTTTTTCTTTTACCGGTCGCATAAGTTTTTTGTTCGGGCATTATTATCTCCTGCCTCAAAAGGACAGCGTTTTAGGCTGCTGTGCAGCATGAGGATGATCAGTACCGCTGTAAACTTTCAGTTTTTTGATGAGCTGACGGCCTAGACGATTTTTTGGGAGCATCCCTTTGACCGCTTTTTTAATCAGCTCTTCCGGACGCTTTTCAAGAAGTTTGGCAGCCGTTATCGATTTCAATCCACCTTGATAACCGGAATAATGATAATACGTTTTGTCAGCAAATTTTTGACCGGTCAATTTAACCTTGTCAGCGTTGACGACAACAACAAAATCACCGGTGTCGACACTTGGTGAATAGATCGCCTTGTGTTTACCGCGTAAAATGGCGGCAATTTCACTTGCAACCCGGCCAAGAACCTGATTGTCCATATCAATAACAAACCAGGCCCTGCTCACTTCATTCTCTTTAGCAACTTGCGTACTCATTAATAATCCTCTCTGACAATCAATCTGTGAAGTTACGGGGCTCACAGAAAAAAGAAAAATATCTGATTCCTCGCTCCTTGTCAAGAATTTTCTCGACATTCAAAGCAGGTTTTCATCTCTGCCAAACTTACATCGTACCAGACCTTCATGAGGCAAAGTCCTGCCGCAGGTGCCGTGACACCCGAAACCGTTCTTTGGCCATTATCCAGCAACTCATTGATCGTCGTGAGCGGTCGTTTTCCCAAGCCTGTTTCAACCAGAGTTCCGACCACAATCCGCACCATATTTCGCAAAAAACCGTCGCCGGCAATATCGATATGAATCACGCCGCGCTTTTCAGTAATCTCGACGCCAACAATCTCTCGCTCTGTCGTCGATGCTTCACAGCCACTGGAACGAAAAGCTGAAAAATCGTGTCGACCAAGCAGACGGGAGACCCCCTGTCTCATGATCTCCAGATCGAGTGTATTGCGAATATGCCAGTAACGTCCTGAAAGGAGCGGCGATCGCACCTCCCCCTGCCAGATGCTGTACCGGTACCATTTACCGACGGCACTGAAACGGGCATGAAAATCATTCGGAACCACTTCAGCACTGAGGATTGCAATATCGCTGGGTAAAAAATGGTTCACCCCTTCGCGATAGGCCCCCATCGACAAAAGGTCATTAATGCGAAAGTGAGCGACCAACCCCCTGGCATGCACACCAGCATCAGTCCGGCCGGAGGAGTGAAGTCGAACAGGCTCACGTATAACCTTTTCGATCGCTTCTTCAATAATTTTCTGCAGCGATGCCCCTTCGGGTTGCCATTGCCAACCGATGTAGTTCGCACCATCATATTCTATCAATAAACGAATCGTGTACATCAGTCCCACAAAAGATTTGACAACGAACCAGACCGCTGGAGTCGATCAATGCGGAGACGAAAACCTGCGTATTCACAGCAATACAGATGCAAGCGGCCTGACTCGGCATGAGAACTAAACAAAGCGCGGCATCTCTTGTCGCACCGACCTAAAGACGGGCAACAATTTCAGCACCGATCTCGATGGTATTGACCTTTTTTTCGCCAGAGTGCCCCTGATAGATATCGCCCGTCCTGAAACCGTCATTCAGGGTCTTCTCCACAGCCGTTTCGACGGCTGCAGCGGCATCCGGCATCCCGAATGAGTAACGCAACATCATGGCGGCAGAGAGTATCTGGGCAATCGGATTGGCAATCCCCTGGCCGGCGATATCAGGAGCACTCCCTCCGGATGGCTCGTACAGACCGAAGGTCCCTTCAGCCAATGATGCACTCGGCAACATGCCGAGCGACCCCGTCAGCATTGCCGCCTCATCAGAGAGGATATCACCGAACATGTTGCCACACAGCATCACATCAAACTGTTTCGGCGCACGACAGAGCTGCATCGCAGCATTATCGACATACATATGGGTCAAGGCGACATCTGGATACTTTCGGGCAACCCGTTCGACAACTTCACGCCACAGCACAGAGGTCGAGAGGACATTCGCCTTGTCGATAGAACAGAGCTTGCCGGAGCGCTTCTGTGCAGACTGAAAGCCGATATGAGCAATCCGTTCAATTTCGGCGTCCGCGTACTTCATGGTGTCAAAACCGGTCCGTTGCGCCCCTTCCCCCTCAATCCCCTTCGGCTCGGCGAAATAGATCCCCCCCGTCAATTCACGTACAACGAGCAGATCAAACCCCCCATCGATAATCTCCGCCTTCAGCGAAGAGTTTCCGATCAGAGCCGGAAAGATGATCGCCGGACGCAGGTTACAGAATAGACCGAATATCTTCCGCAGTGGCAAAAGAGCCCCCCGCTCAGGCTGCTCCTCGGGTGGTAGTTTTTCCCACTTCGGACCACCAACCGAACCGAACAGTACAGCATCAGAGGCGCGACAAGTCGCGATGGTCCCCTCCGGCAGAGCCTTCCCCTCTTTGTCTATTGCGATACCGCCGACATTGGCATAAGACAGTTCAAATACGGCGTCAAATTTCTTTTCTATAACCTCAAGAACCTTGATCGCCTCAGCCATCACTTCAGGACCGATGCCATCACCGGACAAAACAGCAATTTTGAATGTTTGACTCATCAGTATCCATCTCCTCAAATAATAAATAATTGTTGTGAAATTTGATGCTTTCGAAAAAAATTCAATCCTGATAGTTAAGCAAAATGCGCCAAATGCAAGGCGCGCAATTATCGTGCAATAAGATGTTCTTACGTTCGGCAAAACCACGAAACAACTAAAGCAAGTCGCAGTTGGTCAGTTTTCGCGCCGCGATCAAATTCAGAGGGCAACTATAGGGATTGCCCTGTTCTTTTGTCAACGCTTTTCACCCATTTACAGACTCTCGTGACAAAACAGGTTCGAGAACAACGCAACCGGCTCCATAACACGCCCCCTTCCCGATATTAAACAGCTCAGCCACTCTCAACAAAGTCAGAAGATCATCCGCCAGCCCGGTCTGCAGCGGTATAGCCCCCGTAACTCCGCCGACCCCCTCCCCCTTGTGTCGGGAATCGAGGTAGAGCCAATCCGTCCAGTCAAAACAAGAATCTGGTAAAGAGACCCTCGCTGCCTCATTTATCAGATTGGCAAGATCGAGCTGCAGCTCCAAATGGCAACATGAATAGAGCACCGAGGTGACACGGCGAAGAATAAAAGGGAAAATATCAGAAAATTTTGCTTTAAACAGCGGCCGATTTTTTTTAAGCAGGCGAGCAGGGGTTACGATTCTGAACACCAGAGAATCAAAACAGGCGTGCGACTGAATCAGCCATTGGAGCTTAAGTAAAGGCATAGGGAAACTTTCGATTGAATCGCCTAGATCCCAGAGCGGTTGCCAGCCATCACAATGCGTCAGCGCGGATAACGATGAAACTTCAAACCGCCCTTGACCTTTAAAAAAACCGAGCTCTCCCAGCCCGATCAAAAGTCGTGTGAAGATCAGGGAATGAGACACCCCGTCACCTGGAAAGAGGACGTCGAGCGAGAGCAGCTCTCCTGTTGCCAGCTCTTTTGTCTCTAAAGATGCAGGATCGATAATAAAAGGTGGAGCCGGCTTTTGAAACTGTCGCCGAGCATAAAGATCCGTTGGCGGAGACGGATTCAAAAAAGCGTTAAACACCGAAAGATCTTCACCCCCCGATTCGGCCGACCGACGGGCGCCGCGAACGAGTTCTTTGCGCCAGTGCAGAATCATTTCCGGTTCAAAATGAAACGGTTCCAGAAAATGAAGACGATACCGGATTTTAACCAGTACCACCGGGTGTAATTGTTCGATAAGGGTCATAAAAAAAACAGGCGAGCCAAAACGGCCCGCCTGTCTCGATTCAACATGAGAGATATCTCAATCTCACTGCGGCAAGGCCTTCATCATTTCACGATTCATGCGAGAAATAAATGAGACCGAAATCCCTTTCGGGCAGGCCGCCTGACACTCATAGTGATTAGTACAGTTGCCAAACCCTTCCGAATCCATCTGCTCCACCATCGCCTTGACGCGCTTGGCGGCTTCCGCCTTACCCTGTGGCAGCAGAGCCAGCTGCGACACTTTCGCCGAAGTGAAAAGCATGGCCGAGGCGTTCGGACAGGCGGCAACACAAGCGCCACATCCGATACAGGCAGCGGCATCCATCGCCTCATCAGCAGCAACCTTTGGAACCAGCATGGCATTGCCATCAGCAACTCCGCCGGTATGGGTTGAGGTGTAACCGTACGCCTGAATAATACGATCAAGCGCATTACGGTCTGTCACCAGATCCTTGATGATCGGAAATGCTTTTGAACGCCACGGCTCGATATAGATATGATCGCCGTCTTTAAACTTACGCATATGCAGCTGACACGTTGTTACCAATTTATCGGGGCCGTGCGGGATCCCGTTGATAACCTGCGAGCAGGTGCCGCAAATCCCTTCACGGCAATCATGATCAAACTCAATCGGGATTTGACCTTTTTTGATCAGGTCTTCATTGACTTCATCGAGCATCTCAAGAAAGGACGAATCGGGGCTGACATTCTTAGCCTCATACTGATCCAGCCGGCCTTTGTCATTCGGCCCGTTCTGACGCCATACATGCAGTATCAGATTCATTATTTATAACTCCTTACAGCAAGTTTAATATTATCAAACTTAAGCGGCTCTTTGTGCAGCTCCGGCTCTTTATCATTCCCTTTAAATTCCCAGGCGGCGACGTAGGTGAAGTTTTCATCATCACGCATTGCTTCACCATCCGCAGTCTGGTGCTCAACACGGAAGTGACCACCACACGACTCTTCACGTGTGAGAGCATCTTTGGTTAAAAGAGCACTAAACTCTAGGAAATCGGCAACGCGTCCAGCATTTTCGATCTGGGAGTTGACCTCTGCCTTGCTCCCGGTCACCTTGACATTCTGCCAGAATTCCTCACGCAGTTCCGGAATCTTTTTGAGAGCGAAATTAAGGCTCTCTTCGCTGCGTGCCATACCGACATTCTCCCACATGATCTTACCAAGCTCCCGATGGAATTCGGAGACGGTCTTTGTACCATTAATTGACAGCAGTGTGTCGACCTGACCCTGAACCTCATCAACCGACTTCTTGAATTCGGGGTGGTCAGCCTTGACTGCGCCAGGCGCAACACCGACTAGATAGTGAGCGATGGTATTAGGAATAACGAAATAGCCATCAGCCAGACCCTGCATCAGCGCCGACGCACCAAGACGGTTAGCACCATGTACCGAGAAGTTAGCCTCACCAAGGACAAACA
Organism: Desulfuromonadales bacterium; assembly: GCA_014859615.1. Classification (GTDB taxonomy): domain Bacteria; phylum Desulfobacterota; class Desulfuromonadia; order Desulfuromonadales; family UBA2294; genus Kmv16. The sequence continues at coordinate 8,355 of JACUTX010000010.1, forward strand.
GTCCTGGAAGATTACTCATGCAGTTGTAATCGATCCAGAGCCCCCCCATGGCATAGTGCGGAGCCGGGTAGATCCGCATCGGCTGTTTATAAGCATTCTCATCAGTGATCTTCTCATACATCTGAAAAAGATTACCGTAACGCTCTGCAATAGTATTTTCTCCGACACGATCAATTGACGACTGAAAGTCGAGATAGACACCCCGCTTGCCCGGGCCGACGCCGCGCTCATCATCGCACTGCTCTTTAGCAGCACGTGAAGCGATATCACGGGGAGCGAGATTACCAAAGGAGGGATACTTGCGCTCCAGATAGTAATCACGATCATCTTCAGGAATATCAGCAGCCTTCTTCTCGCAATCTTCCTTCTTTTTCGGAACCCAGCAACGGCCATCGTTACGCAGAGACTCAGACATCAGTGTCAGTTTTGACTGATGATCACCGGTCTGCGGAATGCAGGTCGGATGAATCTGGGTGTAACAGGGGTTAGCGAAAAAAGCCCCTTTTTTAGCTGCTTTCCAGGTTGCGGTAACACTGCAACCCATGGCGTTAGTCGACAGATAGAAGACATTCATATAGCCACCGGTTGCGAGGATCACCGCATCCCCCCAGTGTGATTCGATTTCGCCAGAGACCAGATTACGAACCGTGATCCCTTTCGCCACACCATCAACCACAACCAGATCGAGCATTTCGCGGCGGGCATGCAACTTAACCGTACCGACCTTGATCTGGCGCATCAGCGCCTGATAGGCACCAAGAAGCAACTGCTGACCGGTCTGGCCACGGGCATAAAATGTACGGGAGACCTGAGCGCCGCCAAACGAACGAGTATCGAGATAACCGGCATAATCGCGGGCAAACGGCACACCCTGAGCGACACACTGGTCGATAATATTATTAGAGACCTGAGCCAGACGCCAGACGTCAGCCTCACGGGCACGGAAGTCGCCACCCTTGATAGTATCGTAGAAAAGACGATAAATACTGTCACCGTCGTTCGGGTAGTTCTTGGCGGCGTTGATACCACCTTGAGCAGCTATCGAATGAGCGCGACGAGCACTATCCTGATAGCAGAACGCTTCGACATTATAGCCGAGTTCACCAAGAGAAGCAGCTGCCGCACCACCGGCGAGGCCGGTACCAACAACCAGAATCTTGTATTTACGCTTGTTAGCCGGATTGACCAGCTTCATATCGAAGCGATGCTTATCCCAGCTATCCTGAATCGGTCCTGTAGGACATTTACCGTCGAGTATCACTTTATAAACTCCTTTATGCTTTGACAGCGCCGAAGATAACAACCGCGAAGTAACCGATTACCAGGACAAACGAGGCAAGTTTGCCAAAGTAGCCGACGTAATCAAGCGTGCTGTCGTTTGCCAGGCCGAGTGTCTGAAAAAAACTGCCGATGCCATGGAAAATGTGCAGAAAAACAGAGGCCATCGCAATCAAATAAACCAGCATGAAGGCAACCTTGTTAAAGCCTTGAATGACCATAGTGTAGACATCAAAATATCCGGTAGAACTGACGACCAGTGTATCGACATTGTCGACCCAGAAGTGCCCGGTGAAATGCAGGATGTGAATCACGATAAACACCAGAATCAAAACGCCGGTGTAGATCATCGAGCGACTGGAGAAAGTCGATTTCTCATTCACCTTCTGCATGTAAGAGATCGGACGAGCACTGCTGTTTTCGACCGTCAGTGCAACGCCGTATGCGACATGCACAGCCAACACAGCCAGCATGACCAGACGGAAAATCCACACAATCGGACCAAGACTCTGCAGCTTGTGAGCGTATGCGTTGATCGCATCAGCACCAGCAAACAGCGACAGGTTGCCGAGCAGGTGGACACAGATGAAAGAAACCAGAATCAGACCAGTTACGGCCATCAGGATCTTTCTACCTACAGAACTCTTCATCAGTATCATGTTTTATCCTTGTTACGTTGTGGCAAATTCACGACGAATCCGCGCCCATATAATCAATAATTCACACGTTGTTTTTCTGGCAGAAATTTATATTCTTTCCAGAATCACCCCCCTGCACTCGCAGGTTTCCGTGTACACTTTATGTTGCCAAAAATGGCTTAGCATCCAACCGACAACAGCAGAGCAAAACAACATAAACCATAAAAAACAAACAGTTAAACAGTGACGTGAACAACATGAATTTATTAAATCAATTAAATTTACAGCAACATCAAACAAGCTTTAGATACCATCCGAACACCGGCAGTGTCAACCTAAAATTTTGCACACAGTATACAATTTACAAACACTGTTTTTTATAGATAAATCTAGCAACATATGAATAGAACTAGTTTTAAAATCGAGGTTTGCAGGATGTTGCAGTTGCCTCGCATTGCGACATCTGCTAAAGTCTGAACTTCGGAAAGTTTAACGCAACCCAGGCTTGATGCACTCGCAAAAAGAATTACATGGCTAAACAAAAATTTCGTCCTGCAAGGCTCAGTGGTTTTTCAGGGGCGAAGACCTACATCAGGTCGGTCGATGTCCTGAAAAACTAGCGAACGCCGTAGGCCGGATTTTTTTGCGACGCCATAAAGTTTCATCCTTGCTATCCAAACAGGCGCTTCTGATGCAGAAATTTGAATTAATAACCACCGACAAAACCACTCGCGCCCGCAGAGGGCGCGTGACCACGGAGCACGGCACAATCGAAACGCCTATCTTCATGCCGGTCGGCACACACGGCGCCATGAAGGCGATGACCCCGGCCCAGGTTGAAGATTGCGGTGCCCGGATCATTCTCGCCAACACCTATCACCTGCATCTCAAGCCGGGCGAAGAGTTAATCAACAAGGCCGGTGGTCTGCATAAGTTTATGAACTGGAATAAACCTGTCCTGACCGACAGCGGCGGTTTCCAGGTCTTCTCCCTGCCAAAAAAGACCATTGGTGAAGATGGTGTCCGCTTTCGCAATGAAATCACGGGCGGCGAGACCTTCCTCGGACCGCGCGAAGCGATGGCCATTCAAAACAGCCTTGGTTCTGACATTATGATGGCGTTTGACGAATGCATCCCCTACCCATCGAGTCATGATTATGCAGCCAAGTCGATCAAAAAGACCGTCCGCTGGGCGGAAGAGTGTCTGCGTGCCCATTCTCGCCCTAATGTCCAGGCGCTCTTTGGCATTGTTCAGGGGAGCACCTACCCGGACCTGCGTAAAGAGTGTGCCAGACAGCTCTCTGCTCTCGATTTTCCGGGTTACGCCATCGGTGGCGTCAGCGTCGGCGAGGGGCTCGATCTCCTCAAACAGGTGGTTGACTTTACTGAACCGTTTTTGCCAGCAGAAAAACCCCGCTACCTGATGGGAGTCGGTCTGCCTGAGGATATTCTCGAGAGCATTGAACGCGGCATGGATATGTTTGACTGCGTCATTCCGACCCGTTACGCCCGCAGCGCCACCGCCTTTACCCGGCGCGGCAAGATTCGCCTGACCAATAAAAATTACCGGCGCGATTTTTTCCCCGTCGACCCCTCCTGCGACTGCTACTGCTGTACAAATTTCAGCCGCGCTTACCTGCACCACCTTTTCAATGCTAATGAAGTCCTCTCGGCTACCTTGACCGCTATCCACAATGTCCGGTTTTATCTCAACATGGTGACCGAAGCACGAAATGCGATCGAGGCTGGCAACTACGCCGAATTCAAACAGGCGTTCCTCGAAGAATACGGTTTTTTCAAACCGGACAAGAGCTGAACAGTGGATCAGTTAAAGAAGAACGTCGTTGGAACGCAGGGCGTAATTGAATGATTGGATTGTCACACCGGCCGATTGAAAACTCATAAAAAAACGCGCCCGAAGTCAGGGGCGCGCTTGTACCGTTCTCTATTCAGATCAGGCTGCTCATGCGGTCTTTTTGGCAAGGCAAAAACTCTGTAATCTCGTCTTGATACCGGCCGCATCAACCCCGTACCTTTGTCTTAATTCAGTCTGCGTCCCTTGTTCAATAAAATCATCCGGCAGACCGATCTGTTCAGCAGTCACCTGTAGACCATGCTCGGCTAACAGTTCCAGCACAGCACTCCCGAAACCGCCCTGCAGCACATTCTCCTCAACAGTCACGATCCGCTGGCTCTTGCGCGCATGCTCAAGAATTAATTTTTCATCGAGAGGCTTAATAAAACGCGCATCGATAACGGCAACATCCAGCCCTTCTTTTTCCAACAGGTCGGCGGCAGCCAGCGACTCCTGCACTGAAGTGCCGATCGCAAAGATTACCGCATCCTTGCCGTCGCGCAGCAGCTCACCTTTGCCGATCTCGAGCGGTTGTGGATCAACCGACAGCTCCAGCCCCTGACCGCTGCCACGCGGATAGCGATAGGCAAACGGCCCGTCGTAATCAGCCGCCGTGATCATTGCCCGTTGCAGCTCAATCTCGTTGCGTGGAGAGACAAAGACCAGATTCGGGATATGGCGCAGATAAGAATGATCAAACACACCATGATGAGTAGGACCATCAGCGCCGACCAGACCGCCCCGATCGAGGGCAAAGGTGACAGGAAGCTTCTGCAGGCAGACATCATGCAGGATATTATCGTAAGCCCGCTGCATGAACGTCGAGTAGATAGCACAGACCGGCTTCATCCCCTGTGCGGCCAGGCCGGCAGCAAAAGTGACGGCATGTTGTTCAGCGATACCGACATCGAAAAACCGCTCAGGAAACTGTTCTGCAAATTTTTTCAGCCCGGTCCCATCGAGCATGGCCGCTGAGATGGCGACCACCCGTTCGTCTTTTTCGGCCATTTTAATCAGAGTCTCGCCAAAGATTGAGGTGTAACTCTGCGGACCGACCCTTTTGGTGACAACTCCGGTTTTGCGATCAAACGGCCCAACGCCATGAAACAGTGAGGGATTCTCTTCGGCGGGGCGATACCCCTTCCCTTTCTGCGTCACCACATGCACCAGAATCGGGCCGTCCATTCGTGAAGCGTTATCGAGCATCAACAGCAGCTCTTCGAGATCGTGCCCGTCAACAGGACCAACATAATCGAAACCAAACGCTTCAAACAGAATCCCTGGAGTCAAAAAACCCTTCACCGATTCTTCAATTTTTTTTGCCAGTCGTCTGAGATCTTTACCAATTTTAGGGATACTATCGAGAAGGTTTTCAGTCTCACGCTTCATTCTGACGAAGAAATCCGAGGTCAGCTTCCGGCTGAAAAAAGAAGAGAGCGCGCCGACATTCGGCGAGATCGACATATCGTTATCGTTCAGAATAACGATCATGTTTTTTTTCAGGTGCCCGGCCTGATTCAGAGCTTCAAAAGCAATTCCGGCCGTCAGCGACCCATCCCCTATGATGGCAACCACTTTCTCATGCGAACCGCGGATATCCCGGGCGGCAACCATACCGAGAGCCGCCGAGATCGATGTACTGGAGTGACCGACATCAAAACAGTCATAGACGCTCTCCTGCCGTTTCGGAAAACCGGAGAGACCATCAAGTTGACGCAAGGTGTGAAAACGATCAAAACGTCCGGTCAAAAGTTTATGGGCATATGCCTGATGCCCGACATCCCAGATGATTTTATCGTTCGGAGTATCAAAGATCTTATGCAAAGCAATCGTCAACTCTACGACACCGAGAGAGCTGGCCAGATGACCGCCATTGGCCGCAACGACGTCGATAATTTTCTCCCTGATCTCGACAGCAACCTGCTCCAGTTGCGATATATCCATGGACTTAAGAGCAGTCGGCATCTCTGCCGCACCCATGATCGATTTCTTTACTGCATCACTCTTCACGATGTCCTCGCAACGATAAAGTTGACAATCTGTCGCAACGGTTCTGCCTTCTCGCCCAGACTTTCGAGAGTTTCCAGAGCCATATCCCGGAGTTCATCTGCCCTGCTTTGCGCTTCACTTAAGCCGAAAAGAGCAACGTAGGTCGCCTTTCCCCGTGCTTCGTCACTGCCGATATCTTTCCCCACAACATCCTGATCACCGACAACATCCAGAATATCATCTGCGATTTGAAAAGCGAGCCCGGCCAGTTCGCCGTACCGGGACAAGGCTTTGAAGGTACGCTGATCAGCGCCGCCGAGAATCGCCCCGACCTCAACTGCAGCCCGGATCAATGCGCCGGTTTTATGCGTATGAATATATTCAACAGTCGGCAGATCCAATTCATCCCCTCCCCCTTCCGACTCCATATCGACAATCTGGCCACCAACCATCCCGGCAGCCCCGGCAGCCCGGGCAATGATGTTGGCAACACGGAGCTGCACCGCAGGTGCAACTGCGAAATCGTCGCCCGGATCTGTGAGCAGCGCAAAAGCCTCGGTCAGTAGAGCATCCCCGGCCAGAATCGCGTGCGCCTCACCGAACACCTTATGACTGGTCGGCCTCCCCCGGCGCAGATCATCATTATCCATCGCCGGAAGATCATCGTGGATCAAAGAGTAGGTATGAATCATCTCAAGAGCAGAGGCGGCGTAAAGCACCCTGTCACTTTGACCACCAACAGCTTCAGAGGCGGCCAGGAGCAAAATCGGCCGGATACGTTTTCCGCCGGCGAAAATGGAGTAACGCATCGCCTTGTGCAGAAGATGCGGCATCCGCTCTTCGTCGGGCAGAAATCGATCGAGCGCATCGTCAACACGCGTCGTCTGTCGTTTCAGATACGCTGGCAGATCCACGCTACTCTCCGTTCGACTCTTCTAATGATGGCAACGGCTCAAGCGAGATATTCCCGGTCGAATCTTTAGTCAACTGCTCGATTTTCAACTCTGCATCCTTGAGCATAGCCGAACATTTGCCGGCCGATTTGACCCCTTTTTCAAACCAGGCCAACGCCTCTTCCAGTGGGAGTTCGCCGGACTCGAGGCGATTCACCTCAGCTTCGAGATCACGCAGAACCGTTTCAAAACTCTCTTTTTTTTTCGCCAAAATATTCTCCTGAAAACAATGGTTGATTATCTCTGCCGCTCTATATTCAGTCAAGGTATTTTCGACCCGAAATGATCCAGAACAGAGATCGGATCGATCAGCGCTTCACGCAATCTGATGGTCCAGTGCAGATGCGAGCCGGTCGAGCGCCCGGTGCTGCCAACTTTGCCGATCGGCTCTCCCTGCGAAAGTCGCTTCCCGACACTACAGAGTAATTGCGAGAGATGAGCATAAAGAGAGTAGAGTCCGGCACCGTGATCAAGAATAACGGTATTCCCTGTATAGTAGAGATCACCGGCAAAGACAACATTACCGTGAGCCGGAGCACGAACAAGCCGGCCGGAGGGGCTTCTGAAATCAGCCCCCGAATGGGGGGCACGCGGCAGACCGTTGAGCACCCGTTTTTTCCCGAATGAGCTGTTAAGCGGATCAGGAACCGGACGTGAAAAGAGGTCGGCCAGCAAAACCCCTTTATCTTCGGCAAAAATATGAGTCAACAGCCGTCGCTCTCTCGCAATCCGCGCGAGAAGCTCGGGCTCTTTTGGGGTGACCATCTCAGGGGGGAGGGTCAATCGGCTGACCCCGCGATCCTTTTCTTTCACTTCGAGCCACAGCGTCTCAAGCTGCGGCACCCGATCCTTCCCGACATTGACCAGCTGAATCGGATATTGACCCGGCTCGGTCTCAATATCGACACCGAGCAGGGCGACCGTGCCAAGTGTGGTCATTTCAGCATAAAATATTTTTTGATTAAACGATCCGACGGTCATATCCGGTCGAGACTCCCCCTGCCAGCGAAGCAGAGCCAGTTCACCATTATTGACCGTCGGCGTCGCAACAATCCATTCGGCATAGGCAAAATAAGGGGAACTACAAAGAAGAAACAATATCAGTAACCTTTTCACGGTTTGATCTCCTCAACGCTGACACCGGCTTCACCTGTCGCAAAGCGAAGACGCAGTTTTTCACCGACTTTCAAAATCGATACATCGGTGACAGCAGTGCCGTCACTCTCCCGCCGGGCAATCGTATAGCCACGATGCAATATTCGCAACGGGGAAAGAGCATTAAGGCACCCGCAAAGAGCCGCAAGACGCTCTCTGTTCTGTTCCCGGATGAGCGATGCGGCGCGGTGCAATCGGGCTTTTAACTCATTGAGACGCTGACGACCAAGAGTCAGACGCATGGTCGGCGAGATCAAACGATGTCGCAGACTGTTCACCCTCTCTCGCAGCAAGCTGAGCCGCCCGGAGAGCTGAGCGGCCAGGCGCAGGCGCACCTGATCGAGGTGAGATTCCAGGGCCAGACGATTTTTGACAACAAGCTCAGCGGCGGCCGTCGGTGTTGCAGCCCGATAATCGGCCACATAATCGGCGATCGTGGTATCGACTTCATGGCCGACAGCCGATATGATCGGCAGACGCGAGGCGGCAATCGCTCTGGCAACACGCTCTTCATTAAAAGCCCAGAGATCTTCGAGCGACCCGCCGCCGCGACCGACGATCAACAGTTCGGGCTCAGTCAGAGAATTCAGGTCGGCAATCGCCTCAACAATCTCACCTGCCGCACCCTCTCCCTGCACCCGAACCGGCCGCACAATCACTCTGACTCCGGCTGTATGACGTCGAAACACCTTCAACATATCGTGAATGACCGCGCCACTGATCGAGGTCACCACACCGATGGTCGTCGGAAATTGTGGCAGCCCCTTTTTTCTGTCGGCAGCAAACAACCCTTCATCAAAGAGTTTTATCTTCAACTGTTCAAACGCCAACTGCAGACTGCCGGTACCGATGGCATCGAGCGAATCGATCATAAACTGCATATCGCCGCGTTGTTTGTAGACCGTCATCCGACCGCGGCAGAGCACCTGCTGGCCAGCTTCCGGCCTGAATTGCAAAAGCCTTGCTCCCCCCCGAAACATGACCGCGCGAATCTGGGCAGACGCATCCTTGAGCGTCAGGTAAAGATGTCCTGATACCGGTCTGGAAAGGTTGGAGATCTCCCCTTCAACCGTCACCTGCATAAAGTTATCCTCAATCGTCTCCTGCAGCAGATCGACCAGCTGACTGATGGTTAAGGGGGTTGCCGCTATTGTCATCCAGCCTCACAAGATGTTGGGGTTTACAATTGACATTGTGCCATCTATTCACTATATATAGTGCAACTTATTGTCTGAAAGGAAAAACACATGTCACGTCCTTACGTGGTTGTCATTGCCAGCGAAAAAGGGGGCGTCGGCAAAACAACCCTCGCCACTAATCTGGCGATCTACCTCAAGGCGCTGCACGACGATATGCCGGTCACCTTGTGCAGTTTTGACAATCATCTCTCTGTTGACCGAATGTTTCAGATAAAGAAAACAGTGCCTCAAAATGATGTGGGTGCGCTCTTTAAAGGTGAACCCCCTGAACAGCTTTTGCAGACGGGCGAATTCGGCGTCCAGTATATAACATCGAAGATCGATCTTTCAGAACTCAGACAGAACGTCACAACCATCAAGGTGCTTTCTCGCACGCTCTCCAGATCGGATCTGGGCGGAATCCTCATTATCGACACCCGTCCCGATCTCGATATTTTCACCCGTAACGCCCTCTTTTGTGCTGACCGCGTCATTGTTCCGGTGAAAGATGCCCCGTCACTCGAAAATTGCAAACATCTCTATGACTTCTTCGACCAGAATGACCTCAAACGCTCTGCCCTGAGAATTCTCCCCTGTCTGATCGACTCCCGGATCCACTATGACGGACCGTTTCGAAATCCGTATCAGCTGCTCAGAGCCTATGCGATCAATCGCGGCTATCGCTGTATGGAAGGGTATATCGCCAAAAGCCCCAAGGTCGAATCACTCAATACCAATCCCGAAGGGAAAATCTACCCTGTTCTGACCCATGGCCGGGGGACTGAGGTTCACAGCCAGCTCTCCAGTGTTGCCCGGCAGGTTTATCTCTCCTGTCATGAAACAGAGTGCCGTCGTCTTGATCATATCAACACGGCAATAGAGAGTGAAACAGAAGAGCGAAACAGGACATTTCAGGACCGCCTCAACTCCCTGCACCCCAATTGCCTGTTTTGTGAGACAACAAAACTTGTTTCGCCAAGCGGCATCGCCCCGAGCGGATATTTTTGCGAATCGGCGTCAGGAACGATTCAGGCATTTATAGAAGAGACATGCTTTATCAATCTGTTTTTTGCCAATTTTTATGACCAGGATCGATCCCGACCAGACAATGCTTCTCTCACTGACCTGTTCCGAGAATCGGCCCAGCAGTCTTATTTTGCTCTGAAACGAGCCCCGCACACCCGCAATTTTTATCAACAACAGGTCGCTTTGTACAGATTTGATGACGAAGGGCTGGAAGTCTCACACAAAATCATCGATTTAAAAGAATCAGATGGCGCCTTACTGAATCATCACCGTTCACAACTGTTCAGACTGATGTCAACGACACTTTTTGATCAGAAAGGGATGCTCAATGACGACAGTCTGATTATCCGCAAGGTCAGTTCCGACTTCCCCGATGAGATCCTCTACGAAGAGAATTACAGGCAGTTCAGGAACATTGCCAACCGGATCAAAAAGCAGTTTGTCGAAGCGAGCTGAAGCAGCGCACAGCTGACCGACTAAAGCGTGACCAGTTTCGAAGCAAAAACCATTTCAATCGATCGATCCTGCAAGGATTCCTGTTCCAGGCGGAGTGCTTCAATGGTCTCAGGATACGGGTGACAGATACCGACCGCCGATCCGTTCTGCTTTGCCCGCTTGACCAGACGTCGAATTTCAATCCTGATCGCCTCCACCTCCGCAACGTTATCAAGAAAAACATCCCGGACGGTTGTCGGGACGCCGACGCGCAGCGCTTCCTGCTTAACAACTGAGCGGGACGTGGTCCGACTGTCGACAAAAAAGAGTCCGTATTCACGCATTGTAGCAATAACCGTATGCATTCCGGCCTGGTATTCCGTATATCTTGAGCCCATATGGTTATTGGCCCCTGATGCGTAAGGAACCTTCTTGATCATCGCCACGAGTCGGCGATGCACCTCTTGCTCTGACTGTCCCAAAAGCAAAGCATCCTGTCCGGGATCCGCCTCCGGGTAGCTCTGAGGTTCCATCGGGATATGAATCATCACTTCCTGCCCAGAGCGACTCGCCAGCAAAGCGACCTCTGTCGCCAAAGGTTCACCGGGGAGAATCGACAAAGTCACTGAAAGATCGAGGGCGATCAGTTTTTTTGCCGCCGTCAGACTGCGTCCGAGGTCATCCATGATAATTGCAATTTTCGGAACGGTATCGACAAAAGGTGGCGTAGTGAGCGGCCGCTCAACAGCTTCGAACTGAATGACGGCAACCAGAGCCCCCTTGCGGTATATCAGAACTTCACCGGTCTCTTTGTTGCGATCATCGACAATCCCGGGAAAACGGGTCTGCAGTCTCGATTCCAGACGATCGAGAACAGACGCCTCAGGGAGGACTCCGCTGACGTTATAATGAAGAAGCCCCGGTTCAGATTGGATATCAATCTGGTCGATCGTGTAGCCACTACGCAGCAGAACACTTTCGATCTCAACGGCCAGATCATCTGTCAGCGAAGCGGCCGGGGTCTCAATATCGACCGGGCCTCTAACCAGATAAAGTGCCCCAAGAGACAAAATCGTCAGAACAACAACAGCCATCAGCAACTGCAAGGTATGGCTGACTCTGTCAGGAGCCGCAGGTTGACGTTTCGTTTTTTTACTTTTACGGCTCATTCGTGGCTCTAAAAGATCAAGCCGCTCCCTTCTCCAGCCGGTTAAAAATGCTCCACCCCTTCAAAAGATCGAGAGCACGCATAAGCTGAATATCGTTTTGATCCTGTTCAGTAAAACGCAACCGTTCCCCTTCGTCGACCGCATCGCTTCGATCAATCTGGTCCGATTTGAAATGATGTTCAAGATCCTGTTCCCTAATGACCGGTTCTCTCTTCTCCGAGGCCGCGACAATCTGCCGGACAAGCAGATCAGGTTCAATACCGGCAGCCTGAATCGATCGTCCCGAGGGGGTATAATAAAGGGCCGTTGTCAACCGCAACGCTGAGCCGTCAGCGAGCGGAACGACCGTCTGTACCGACCCCTTACCGAAGCTGCGCGTGCCGAGCAGAATCGCGCGCTGATGATCCTGCAGCGCTCCGGCAACGATTTCGGCAGCACTCGCACTTCCGGAGTTAATCAGAACCACAATCGGATAGTTCGGCTCAGTTCTGGTCTGGTGAGCTGTAAACTTCATATCGCTCTGGTCACTGCGCCCTTCGGTATAAACGATCAGTCCCTGTTCCAGAAACAGATCAGAGACTTTCACCGCCTGATCGAGCAGTCCGCCGGGGTTGTTGCGCAGGTCGAGGATCAAACCTTTTAATGCGGCATCGTTCTCCTGATGCAGCTTCAACAACGCTTTTTTCAGATCGTTATCTGTCTGTTCCTGAAACGCCGAGATACGAATCAGCGCATAACCCGGTTCAAGGAGTCGCGCTTTGATACTCTCAATTTTTATAATTTCCCGGCGGAGCGAAAACGAAAGCCGGTCAACAGATCCGATTCGACTCACATCAATTTCAACCATCGTCCCCGGACTCCCCCGCAAAATTTTCACCGCATCCATCATGCCGAGATCATTGGTCTCTTTTCCATCAATAGCGACGATACGGTCCCCCGGCAAAACCCCGGCACGAAATGCCGGCGAATCTTCAATCGGCGTCACAACCGTCAGAAACCCGTCGCGCAGGGAGACCTCAATACCGATCCCGCCAAACTCACCCTTTGTCTCAACCTGCATCTCTTTATAAATATCGGGGGGCATAAAACTCGAATGAGGATCGAGAACAGCCAGCATCCCCTTAATGCCACCGTAGAGTAGCGCTTTCATATCAACCTCTTCCACATAGTCCTGACGAATAATAGAGAGAACATCCGTGAAGAGTGAAAGTTCTCTGTATGGCGATTCAGCTTGAGCGGAAACAGGTCGATTCATCCCCCCGAACGATAAAAGCCCGACAGAGAAGACAATAAGAAGAGCGACGAAGGTCACAGTCCGTTTTCTTTTCATAAGCAATTCTCCAAAATCTGCGGGTCAGTGCTTTTCCAGCCAGAGTAACGGATCGATCGGCGTACGCCCCTGGCGTATCTCAAAATAGAGATGATCTGCACCGTCGAATCCAGTATAAGCGATTAAATCACCTTTTTTAACACGATCATCAGTTTTTTTCGTCAGTTTGTGAATCTGGGCGTAGAGAGAGTAGTAGCCATCTTCATGATCAATAATGATCATATTACCGTACCCCATAAACCGTTTAGCAAAAGCGACCCGACCATCCCATACAGCCTGAACGACACTATCCGACCCGGCGAAAATATCGATACCGTGATTATCCAGAAGCGTACCGAGCTCGGCATGCTTGTAAGATCCGAAGCTGTTTTTCACCTGCCCCTTGACCGGCCAGGGGAGAAACCCTTTTTGAAGAGCAAACAGCGAAGTCCCATCGGCACCGGAACGGACTCCCGATTCAATATTCGTCACCAGCTCCGTCAGACGCTCTGCCCGGGCCTTGAGTTCTTTTGCCATCCGATCGAGAACAGAGCGGTCATTTCGCACCGCAGCAAGATAGCGATTCTTTAAACGGACGGTACGCTGCAGGGAATCCTCCTCCCGTTTCAAGGCAGCCGTCAATTTTTGTTGCCGCTCCTTGTCCGCGGCCAAACGATCTAAAGAGAGTTGCTGTCGTTCAATCCGCAGACGAAAATCAGCCAATAAATTACGGTCATGCAACACAACCCGACCCAGATAATCGTAATCCTCCAGAAGACGCGACAGATTTTGCGCAGAAAAAAGAGTTTTCAAAATTCCGGACTGTTCAGACTTATACAGGGCAACAAGGCGTTTTTGAACCTGTATCTGTAACGCAGCAACCCCCTCTTTGTGTTCTGACAGTCTGGCCTGTTCCACCGCAATTGATTCATTCAGAGACTTTAAACTCTTCTTTTCCGAAGCAACCCGACGTCGCAATTTGCCGAGCTGGCGGTCGACCTGATCAAGTTCATCAAGAACATCGCTCTCAACCGCTCTGTTCCGGGCGAGATCGGCCAGAGTCTTTTCAAGCCGTTGTTCGATCCCTGCCAGCTGCTGGCGATTTGTATCGAGATCATCCGCAAAAGAGACCATGGCAGACGATATCAACAGAAACGTCAAACTGAGCAGAAAAAAGGAGATTTTCATAGCGGAAGTCAAAGAATTCAACACAGCTTAAATCCGGACAAATTTACGTAAGGAGATAAGGCTGCCAAGAATCCCGATCAGAATTCCGGCAGCAAGGACCAGCAGCTGGTAAAAAAATGGCAAAAAAACAATCTCGGCAACACCGGAAGCTAAAAACAAGGTCTCAAGTCCACCGGCAAGAAAGGCGGTGAAAAGCAGATAAGAGAGGGAGATAGCGAGACAACCACCCACCACACCCTGGACGGCGCCTTCAATCAGAAACGGTGATTTTATGAACATCGACGTCCCGCCGACCAGCGACATCACCTCCAGCTCCTCACGTCTTGCATAAACCGTTAATTTAATCGTATTCGCCACGATAAAAAGAGCCGCAAAGAGTAAAAAACCACCCAATACCGCCCCGGCAATCCGCAACAGGTTCAGCAGAGATTCAAATCGATCCAGCCAATCCTGACCATAACGAAAATCTGAATACCCGCCGGTCTTTTTTAACTCTCCAACCACCTGTTCAACGCCGAGCCGATTCCTGAACTCTTCATGTAAGGTCAAACGTAAGGAAGCGGGGAGAAAATCGTCATCCAGACCATCGAGCAGCAGAGCATCATCGCCAAGACGATCCCGAAACCCGGCAAAAGCCTGCTGCCGGGTAACGTAGACGACCTCAACGACTTCCGGGAGGGCTTCAGCGGACTGAACAAGCGCAGAGATCTGAGCGGCAGACGGGACTTCATCCAGATAAGCGACAACCTGAACTTCCTGACTCCAGTGCCGGGTCATCGATTGAACATTCAGAACTATAATGGCAAAAAAAGTGAGGATGCATAACGAAACCGTGACCGTTCCGACCGTCGCGATACAGAGTACCGGACTTTGAAACATATTCCGTAAAGCCCGGCGGATAAGATAGATCAATTTTCCAAACACGATAGTAATGATCCTTTATTTCGATTCAGCATCTCAACGTAACAACCCGGTCAACAAAGATCACGGAATCCAGTCCTCTGTCAACCGGCCATTTTCAAGACAGATCTGCCGTCTTGGAAATCTGCGCATCATTTCCCGATCATGGGTTGCGAGCAAAACTGTTGTTCCGCGTGCATTAGCCCCCTTAAACAGATCCATAATTTCGAGGGTCACTTCCAGATCGAGATTCCCGGTCGGTTCATCGGCCAGAAGAACCAGCGGTTCCATGACCAGAGCACGGGCAATAGCGACCCGCTGCTGTTCACCACCTGAGAGTTGCAGAGGGAATTTCGTCAGTTTATGTTCGAGACCGACATTTTTCAGCACCTGATAGACTTTTTTCCCAACTTCAAACCGTTTACGCCCACGGACTTCAAGCGGGAAGGCGACGTTTTCGAAAATTGTCCGGCTGTTAATCAGTTTGAAATCCTGAAAAACGATCCCGAGCTGACGTCTTAAAAAAGGGATTTTCGCCACACTCATTCGGGTCACATTCTGGCCATTAATCAGAATCTGCCCGCGCGTCGGCCGCTCTGCAACATAGAGTAATTTCAAAAGAGTCGATTTTCCCGCTCCAGACGGACCGGTAATATAGACAAAATCCCCCTTGGGAATTTTCAGATTAACATCCTCAAGCGCCGTGCCATCCTTGCTGTACGATTTGCAGATATTATAGAGCTGGATCATGAGTTACCAATCACGATAAGGAGTTCCGTTCAGACTGACGCGATTACTGCCACTATGCACATCAAACACCCCCCCTTCGGCCAGATCACCACTCTCCGGCATCGGGTCAGGCGGGACAACGATCCAGGTCGTCGTCGACTCCGTAAAGGGATCTTTTGGGATTCCCCGCAGATAACGGCTGGAGACCAGCTCATCGAGGGAATCGGGGTATTTGGCTTTGTCAGCATAATAGGCATCAATCGATTGGCGCATCTGATACAGATCTTCGAGCAACACCACCTCACGGGCTCGTATCGTATGGCGGACGTAACTCGGCGCGGCGATCGCGGCAAGAATACCAATAATAGCCATGACCGCCAGCAGTTCAACCAGGGTAAAGCCTGCTCTATTTTTCCAGAGTCGCAATCTGTTCATAATTGACTACCAGGTCTGATAAGAGGTTCCATCCAATGCTGTATCGTCACTTCTGGAGTAGACATCATAGACGTCATCCCCCCCCCAGCTCATAGAGTCAGGGGGATCTGTATAAGATCTCAACCCCCACCCTTCATCGTACTTATCAAAAGGATCTTTCGGAATTCTGCGCAGATATTTTCTCGGAACCGGATAAAGATCCCCCCAATCCTTCCCCTCAACAAGATCTTCGAGCTCCTCAGGGTAACCGGAATCATCGATAGAGACGATGATTTTATTATTCACCTTGGCTTTTTCAAAATCTTCGTGATAGAGATCGATTGCACTTCGAATCTCGCGCAAGGCGCGCTGCAGTTCGATCTCCTTGGTCCGCTTAACCGTCACTTCAGACATTGGTAAAATCGCGGCGGCCAGAATCGCCATAATAATCATGGCGATCAAAATCTCTAAAAATGTCAGACCTTTTTCAGACAAAAGCATATTTACTGAATCTCAAGCTGAAAAGGTTCGACCTCGATCTTCAAACGCTCACCGGCAGAAGAACGGAAGTTGGCCCGATTTGGCCTGATAACCGCGGTTCCGG
>JACUTX010000219.1 GCA_014859615.1 Desulfuromonadales bacterium
TTGAAAATTAAAAAGGCTGGAATCAAAGGCTATAATTGGCCGCGATGAAAATCTGTTAAAATCTGATGGGTTAAAAGCCGCCTCACGCAAAGTCGCGAAGAACGCAAAGAGGGTCAATAACCCGAAGCCACGAAGAAAGTCATAGGCAACGACCGCTTTTTGTCATTCCCGAGACGATTTTGATCGGGAATCGAGATCTTGAAAATTTAATGGCTGATTTAGTCCGTGCAATAGGTTCGAATTAAGGTTAGAATTTGAATTAAATTCAAACTTGGAGGAATGATGAAACCGTTATCAATTGCTGAAGGTGTGATACCGATTGGTGAATTCAAGGTTCACGCTGCACGTTACCTGAAAAACCTGAATGGCCCTATGGTTATTACCCAGAATGGCCGGCCGGCTGGTGTGTTGCTCTCGCCTGCCGATTATGATCGATTAACGCAGCACCAATTATTTATGGAGTCCGTTGCTGCAGGGCTTGATGACGCTGAGAATGGCAAGTTGCTCGATGCTGATCAATTGCAGGTAAAACTGCAGCTTGCCCGTGAAGCGCGCACCGGCAGATGAAGATTGTATGGACTGAACATGCGGCTGCCTGTCTGATCGAGATAGAAGATTATATTGCACATGATGACCCGGTAAAAGCGCAGCAATGGGTCACGCAATTGATCGAACGAACCAGGATTCTTGCCGTCCACCCCTGTTCAGGGCGAATTTTGCTGGAAAATTCGAAAGGTGGACTGCGTGAATTGATTGAGGGAAATTATCGGATTGTGTATCGAGTGGTCGGTGAGATTGTCGAGATTTTGACTCTTTTTGAACGACATCGACTACTGAGAAATGACGATGTTTCGCATCTGTAAGCTTAAGACTTAATTGGCCATGATGAAGGTCTATCAAGGTATTAATTGGTCAAAAGCTTGTCTCACACAAAGCCACGAAGACACGAAGAAAGTTATAGGAAACGACCGCTTTTTGTCATTCCCGAGGTGATTTTGATCGGGAATCCAGATCTTGAAAATTAAAAAGGCTGGAATCAAAGGCTATAATTGGCCGCGATGAAAATCTGATAAAATCTGATAGGTCAAAAACTCAGGGCCTGGTTAGAAGCAAAAAAACAAAAGCTACGGGTTGTGATTTAAGATTTATCAGATGTTATCAGACCTTATCCGCGGCTAAAATTGATTTAGGTTTGTTTTTAGGTCAAAGGCTATTATTGGCCGCGATGAAAATCTGATAAAATCTGATTGGACAAAAACTCGGGTCTTTGGTTATAAGCAAAAAACAAGAGCTGCCTCACGCTAAGTCGCGAAGAACGCAAAGAGAATCAAGAACAAACTTCGGGGTTAGACCTTTAACTAAAGATTTAAATGCTTTGCTTAGCGCCTTTGCGGCATGAGTGAACGCAGTGAACAAAGCGAGAGAGGCTTTAAGACCTTGTCTCACCCATAGGCAACGACCGTTGCTGTCAAGTGCGTAGTTGATTTGCTGAAAAATTCTTGAACATGAAGTCAAATTGAGCTAATATGTTTACTACAAAAGTAGTCAAAAGATTCGAGGTGAAGTATGGGAATACCGGTAAGAATAGACGATGTATTATATGGTCAGGCCCGTGCCCAGGCAAAGGCAGAGCGTCGTACGATCGCAGGTCAGATTGAATTCTGGGCTCAAGTCGGGAGGACCGCACTCGATAATCCTGACCTCCAGATCGATTTTATCCGGGACCTGCTGATTGCTCGTGCTGAAGACCCTGCAACGGCGACTCCGTTTGTTGCTGAAGGTCAACGTGGTGACGAGTGAAAAGATTCTGGTGCGGCAAAGTGCCATGTTTAAACGTGCCTACAAACGTTTGCATCCCAATCAAAAGGTTGATGTGGACGCTGCGGTTGCCGCGATTGTGCGAGATCCGACAGTCGGGGTGGGCAAGAGAGGGGATTTGGTTGGGGTCTATGTGTATAAATTCAAATGCAACGGTCAGCTGACATTGCTGGCTTATGAGTATGACCCGGTTTCCAGACTTTTACTGCTGCTTGGTTCGCATGAAAATTTCTACCGGAATTTAAAATGATAATGGACTCATTTTGTGAGGAGGTTTAAAGGCTTGTCTCACACGAAGCCGCGAAAACACGAAGAAAATCAAAGGCTATAATTGGCCGCGATGAAAATCTGATAAAATCTGATAGGTCAAAAACTCAGGGCCTGGTGAGAAGAAAAAAAACAAAAGCTACGGGTTGTGATTTAAGATTTATCAGATGTATCGGACCTTGTCATTAAGTTGAATACATAAACCCGAGACTGCAATGACCGTGAAGAAAATCCTTCAAGGTTTTTTTGTTCTAGTACTAGCCTCAGGATTGTCACTGACGATAATTTCAAACCTTTGTTCTGATTTTGGACTGATTGATCTTTCCTTAGAATGCAATGTTTACACATTGTAGATACAATGTTACATTTGCTACAGGTTTAGATAAGGAGGTAATTATGTTGGCAAAAGTGCAAAAGTGGGGAAATAGCCTGGCTCTTCGCTTACCGAAGGGACTGGCTGACGAGATCGACGTTCGGCTCGGTTCGCCTGTTGAAATCAAGGTCAAGGGAGACTCAATTGTGATTGAACCGGTACGAGAAAAGAAGAAATACACTCTTGATAAAATCCTGGAGGGAGTGAAACCGGACACTCTCCACGATGAGATAGATTCAGGAAATCCGGTCGGCAAGGAGATCTGGTAAATGGCATATGTTCCGGGCAGGGGGGATGTCGTATGGTTGCATTTTGATCCGAAGGCGGGACATGAACAGGCGGGACACCGCCTTGCGCTGGTGCTCTCACCCAAGCGGTACAATAAACTCACAAGCTTGATGCTCTGTTGCCCATTGACTACCTCTGTTAAAGGGTATCCTTTCGAAGTGTCGACAACCGTCGGCGATAAGCCGGGTGTTGTCTTGGCCGATCAGGTCAAGAGCCTCGACTGGCGTGCCCGTCAAGCAAAAAAAACCGGAGTTGTAGAGCCAGAGATCCTCGACGATGTTCTCGCTATGATTGAAACATTGTTGTTTTGAAGATTATGGCGGCATCAGTTGTAAGCTGTGAAAAAGCGGACGTTGTTGCTTTATTGCTTTATGATGCAACGCTGGATTCAAGGGGCGTCGCTTGCCGAGTCCGCAGAGAGAGGCGAAAGACGGTTTAAAGGCTTGACTCACACGCCAGAAGTAGGCTCCTCCAGGAGAAGCCACGAAGAAGGTCAAAGTGCTATAATTAGCCGCGATGATAATCTGATAAAATCTGATAGGTCATAGGCTGCCTCACGCAAAGCCGCGAAGAACGCAAAGAGGATCAAAAGCGGAATTTAAGGGTTAGGTCTTCAACCAAAGATTTAAATGCGCCTTTGCAGCTTGAGTGAACGAAGAGAACGGGCGAGAGAAGCTTTTACGGTGTCATTCCCGAGGCGATTGTGATCGGGGATCCAGATCTTGTAAATTGAAAATACTGGAATCAAAGGCTATTATTAGCCGCGATGAAAATCTGATAAAATCTGATAGGTCAAAGGCTGTCTCACGCTGATTATAAACAATCTCATACGTACGGAGACACAAAGCCACGAAGAAACGCACTGAAATCATTTAAGAAAATCAGGGTTAAACCTTTATCTTTTACAATTCTTTTGGGTCGGGCTTCCTACTCTTCAGGCTTTCTCGTAGATCTTGCTTCTGTGACCGACCATCAAAACCAGGACCAGGATCTTCTCGTCCTGAATTTCGCAGATAAGACGATATGCCCCAACGCGGTACTTCCAACGTCCGGTCAACTCCCTTCTTAATGATGCTCCGTACCGGCGTGGGTCTTCGTTTGTACAAATTCTTTCCCGCAGGTAGCGTAAAATTTCAGTTTGAACCTGACGATCAAGCTTGACCAACTGTTTTTTTGCGGTGTTGGTGATTTCAATCTGCCAGACCAAGTTCTTGCTCCAGTTCATCGAGAGTAAACGTTTGTTCCTGTCCGGTTTCGACTCGCTTGAGAATCTCATCGGTGAGGTATGTTGCTTCAAGGTCGTCCAGATGTTCAATGATTGCCTCGCGGGCATAAAATGATTTTGAACGACCTGAGCGCTTGGCCAGTGCTTCCAGACGGCGTTCAATCTCTTCGGGTAAACGTAGTGCGAGCATGTTGTCCTCCTTTGCTATACATGTATACTAATTGAATTAGCATTGAGGGTCAACTTTTTAGCAGGGGGAATTTTTGCATGGAAACTCAATGCCGGTTCGGACCAGGCCAACTTTCTTCATTGTCGATCATGATGAATTCAAGTCGATTGATCGTGAGCTGCTGAAGAAGAAGGTTCTGA
>JACUTX010000011.1 GCA_014859615.1 Desulfuromonadales bacterium
AACCGAAGGGGTTCCCCTGATTGGAGTTGCCGGGGTCACACCCCTCCGGCCCGTTCCCTACGCCTTGATTGCATTTGCTCTTGGCCGGTTTGTTGTTCTGCTGCGCACAGTCGGTCATGGTGGCGCCGGTCAGGGTGACTGCGGCCTGGGACAGTGCATCGCCGTTGAAGACTCCGCCGGTGACGGTAATGGCATCTCCGGCAAGAATGGTCCCCTGAAAGCTCGATGTGGTCAGTGTTGCGGCTTCGGCAACCCACCAGTAAACGTTACAGGGAGCTCCGCCGTTCTCCATAACCACTGAGAAGTTGGTGGCGGTGAGGGCGCCGGTGCCGAGGGTGCCGATTTTGAAAATCCAGACGGCATTGGGGTCGCCCTGGCCGTCGAGGGTCAAAACGCCGGTCAATGTGGCCGCTGCGTCGAAGCAGTAGACTCCGGGTGACAGGGTCATGCCGTCAAGGGTACCGGTCAGGGTCGAATCGCAGAGCGCGTAGCCAAGGTCTGTGTACGCGGTGACGAAGTCAATCTGGGCATTGGCAGCGACTGAATCCCCTGCGTGAACCGCTCCGGTAATCGTGCAATCGGTCTGAGTGATCGCGGTACCGGGGTAGACGCCGACGTCTCCGAGGATGGTGGAATTGGTGCAGGTCACTGCCGTTGCGGCCAAAATATTGAAATTTTCCGCCGCGCCGAGGTACGGCACGGTCTGGGCCAGGGCAGCCTGAAACGGTGCCGCCACAAAAAGTGCGGCGAACAGCCCTGCGACGGCGAGTTTCGCTGTCAGTCGGTTCCGAGTCATCGGATTTTTTACACGATTTTTCATTGAGTACTCCTTTAGGGTGAATGGGACCTACAGATGTTTATCTGAATTGATTTATCCTACAAGGGTCGTGCCAGATGTCATGGCAGCGGTTGTTGTTACAGGTGTAAGTAGCTGATTTTTTTATTTTAATATAAAATTATAAGGGGAGTAGAGGGGTGGATTGAGCCGGGTTGGCTCCGTCGTATATGACAGACCCATCCTATGTGACAGGGAAAAGCTCTATGGATTGAACTGGCGGTGTCATGCAGTTTGTGGCTGGAGCTGGGAGCGCCGTAGAGCGAGGCGCTGCACAGCTCCTGCTCGATTTTGCGACGTTGCTGCAGCTCGTTGTCGAGCTCGGCATGAGAGACGGGGAAGATCGTCAGAGGCCAGATCGACACGGTCAGGCCAGCACCAGCGGATCCAAAGCGAGCACCTCGGCAATCTCGTGGCATGCTTGCCTCGGCAAATACAAAGGGGGCTAAACTGTTACAGCGTCGGCATTCTTATCTGGGTGATCTCAGTCCCAGAGAGTTGGAGAAAATGATGCGTTGAAAAAGGTGGTTTAATCGACTGTCAATTTTTATTTGACCACGTCATTGCATGGCTTCGTCGCAAATCGGCAGGGGGGGCTCGCGAAACGAACCTGCGTGAAGAAGAGCCATCTCGCCGAGAAGCTCCACCTCATAGAAAATCTGTTCTCTCGACCCTCCCAGCACACGGTGCAGCATGCCCGGTCTGTATTTATACACTGTACCGGTGAATCGCACCGGAGTGTCGTCCGATAGTATAAATGGCTCAAAGATGGGGGTGGCAAATATCGCCCCGCTCATGCCCAGCCGTCGGAGCATTCGTTCATCGGTGGAGTCTCCGCCCGGTCGGATTCGATTGTAGTGCAGCTCGGAGGACTTGGAATCTTCTTTAAGTTTTTCGGCGGTAATGACCATGGCTGTTGTGCAGATCTCGAAAGGTCTGTAATCCGAGAAAAAAAAACCTGCCTGTGCCTTGCCGCTCATGAGCAAGAGGACGAAGATGAGGAGCAGGAGCGTGCGCTGAATCGGCGCACGCTCCATTACGCTATTCAAGTTTTTTAAATGGGTACACATTGCGCACCACCTCGTTAAAGTAGCTGCCTTGGGACGATGCACCATGCAAGCCATCGAAGGCCATTGCCGGGACCTCGGAATATCGATACACCGCTCCACTCGTGAACTGAATGTCGAGGTAGCGGTTGATGCCCGAGTAGCCATACCCCTGCATGGCACTTGAGTCTGCGGCGTTTTGCCCGTGAAGCGGGAAGGGCGTAAGATTAAACACAATCCTAGCCAGATTGCCAGCAATTTCCTCCGCCTGCCCCGGCTGTTTCAGATAAGATAGTTCAAGCGCGTGACCGGTGAAATCCTGGGAATTGTAGGATGCATTATAATTGGCCTCGACTGAGCCACCCAGCACATACCTAATCATTGTCATAACAATATCGTTGTTATTTGTAACGTGGCCGACCACTTCAGGGTAAACCGTACCAGCGGCTCCTCCA
Source organism: Desulfuromonadales bacterium (assembly GCA_014859615.1). Classification (GTDB taxonomy): domain Bacteria; phylum Desulfobacterota; class Desulfuromonadia; order Desulfuromonadales; family UBA2294; genus Kmv16. The sequence goes on from JACUTX010000011.1 coordinate 2,337, forward strand.
GGTGTGTAAACCGGGGATGCGATCTGGATCGTCCCGAGCATGGGATACTGTGCCAGCGAATAGCCATTCGGGAAGACATAACCTGCATACAGGTCGTTGAACAGGGCATTACCGTAGAAATTCCCTTGCGAGTGCGTTATCAGAACCACCCTGGCGCAGGAGTCCAACAGGCTGACCAGACTGGCTTTCGCCTTGCGCGCGTCATCCTCGGCAAGAATCCCTGTGTAGGCGGCATTGATATCGGTCAGGAAATCCTGTACTGCTGCGATCCCATCAGGGTCGTTGAGGTACTCGGGATCGTCATTCAAAAATTGTTTTATTGCGAGACGGGTCGCCGCGTTTGCATCCTGCAGCTTGTGACGGGCCACCTGCAAAATCTGTTCAAAAACGGGCTCACTTAAATTATACGTCCCGCTAACATCGAAGTCGAAGTCCCAACCAGTGAAATAGGTAGACAAGAACTCTTCGATAGCAAGCTTATTGTTATTGAACGCTGAGTTATCAGTGAACATGCCATTGATGTGGTGAATCTCAACCGTATCGACATTCCGTTCACATACTGCCAACGCCAACGCTGACGTTGGCAGTAAAATCAGCAATCCACAAGCGATCAATAGTTTTGTAATTCGCATGGGGCTGCACTCCTTTTATTTGGCCGCCAGGGCGACACATGGCTCTTGCTCACGCGGCAGATTGTAGCCCTCCGGTTCAAGCAGGTTAGCCAGCATGTTCTGAAGCTTGAATTTCGCCTCTATCCGATCCATCGTGTTGAAGTAGGTGGACTCTTGCCACGCGACCCCTTGGTGCAACTCCCGCATTCTTGTCCTGCAAGCCTTCGCTAGAACGAGGTTGTGCAGAATTTTTAGTGCTCTGTCCCGATCGATGTCGCCATCTTCCAGCGCGACAATCGTAAGCGCTCCGTACGCCTTGCCTGCAGAGAGGGCGGAGTCTTTTACCGGTTGCGGCAAATCGCTGAAGATAGTCGCCAGCTCGTAGTCGTCACGAATGCCGTTGTGGTTGGCGTCGATACCAAAAAGGGACGCATCCGGATCGTCGGGTGCAGGAGGCAGATCGTAGAAGAGGCCAGGATGGGTGAACTCTATCCATCGACGTTCATCATTGAACCGTAGCGGATTCACAGTGTTATTCATGCCGCGGGAGATATAAAAACGGTCTTCGTGAGAAACTACATCACCAATCCGATACAGTGTTTTTGTCTGAAACTCACTGCGATTATTGTAATCGATGATGTCCCAATGCCTTGCTTGAGAGCCAGGTATCAGGCCTTTAGACGGGATGATACTAATATAAATGTCGTAGTTAACTCTGACGACGTCGCCGCGATAGTATGATTTCTGCGGTTGCCACGCCTCAATGTCAGTGAACGATGTGGCGTGGGGACTGCTGTTCGCCTTAAGAGAACTGGTGATCCGCTGGCCGGTTTTGAGCGTGTTTGCTGTTTCCTCTGAATTCGCTTCGGTGCCATTATCGATTTCGATCGCTTTGGTGTAAATGGCTGCATTACCACCCAGAATGGATGCGTTGTCGGTGGGGGCCTCATCAGAGCTTTCTTCTCCGCAGGCCGCGATGACGTGTGCGGCGATAACGATAATGGTGATAATAGTGATTCGGGTAAAAGATTTCAGGTTCGATTTCATTGTTTCCCCTCCTTCAGTTTATAACCCCTTAAAAAAATTGCTGTTCGCAGCTTTTAATCTCCGCAGCGCTCTCCCTTTGTTCAGCCAGCAAAAAAAAGCCTCTTTACCGTTCACAAAACGGCTCGGAGGTTTTAATTGGTTTTAACTCTGCCCGACCCCCCCCTTGCCTTTTTCAAAAATAATGAAGTAAAATTATCAGATTCTAATCTATTGTGTCAATGTAAATTCTCATTGAGGGGAAATAGTGGTACAGGCTTGATTTATGGGTGTTTGAGCACGAAAGGAAACCTCCCGGTTTTGTCGGGAGGCCCTAAAAGTTTGACAGTTCCGGGGTTTTTTTATTTGGTGCGCTGATGCGGGCTTCAGCTGATATTTTCGGTGTCGATGGTGACATTTTCGGCGATATAGTTCTGAATCTGTTCTGCTGTCGCCTCGTCCAGATCGATGAACTGAACACCCATCCCCGGCGGGAGTTGTTCACACTTGATCCACTCGGGGTGGTTGACCCAGGCGACGCGGGCCCGGCAGCAGAGCAGCTCGTCCCCCTCTTTGGGCGAAAATTGAATATTGATCCGATAGTCGATCGGGAGCAGCTCCGTGGTTTCGATGTAACAGCCACCGGTATTGATGTTACGAATCCACCCTTCATGCAGTTCATCGAGATCGGCCCCGCACGAGACGACCAGAAACGATTCGATGCGCGGCGCCGCCCGATCGTAGATGCCGAGCAGGTGACTGGCGGTGGTGAGAAACCGCTGCGGATCGATCGGTCGGCCGATGACCGCTTCACAACTGAGTTCCTGACACTGATTGTTGTTGTTGCGCATCTCTTTGGGGACAATCATGATAACGGGGGTTTTACGCAAGACGGGACATTTTTTGATCTTTTTGCAGCACTCTTCGCTGTTGAGTCCTGCCTTCTCGATATCGAGAACGACAAGAACCGGATCGTGCTCTTCAATCTGCTGGATGAGTTCATCGCCGGAGGCGACAGTGAGGAAGGTGAATCCGGAACGATAAAGAAATGAGCTTTTCAGAATATCAGCAATCGCTTCTTCATCTGGCAACAGTATCTTCATGCTCATGCGTTCATCCTCCAGGATCAGCGAATGGAGTTCTTGCTCACGAGGACGAATTTTCTCATTCTCATACGCCATCGTCAAGGCAAAAAAAATGGGCCTGCTCTCTGCAGACCCATTTTTGTTACAAACAGGGTAAATGTGGTAAAAAATGCGTTGCGTTGAGTCTGGTTTTGTAACGATTGAGCCTTGAGCAAGAGCCCCTTTACGTCATCCCCGAAACGATTTTAATCGGGAATCCAGTTCTTTAACTGCACAAAAACATTGGATTCCCGATTACCCCCTCGGGAATGACAATCTTTTGGCAAGAGCTGTATAGCGACCTTATTTTTTGACCGATTTGAGCTCTACTTCAAAAACGAGCGTGCTGTTCGGCTCAATCACCGGAGCTGCGCCTTGTATTCCATAGGCGAGATCGGCCGGGAGAACAATTCGCCACTTTGCCCCCTCTTTCATCATGAGCAGCGCTTCGGTCCACCCCGGAATGATACTCTTGACTGAAAATTCGACCGGCTCACCCCGACTGTAGGAACTGTCGAACTCTTTACCGTCGATAGAGGTACCGCGATAGTCGACGACCACGACATCTTCAGCGGTCGGTGTCGCGCCGGTGCCGGCGCTGAGGATTTCGTATTGCAGCCCTGTTTCGGTTACTGTAACGCCAGGTTTTTTGGCATTCTGCGCTAAAAATTCCTGGCCATTCTGCAGATTTGTCCGGGAGATCCGTTCCATCTCTTCGCTCTGCTTTTTGGCCATCTGCTCCTGCAGTTTTGTCAGAGCCTGCATCGCTTCCTCTTTGGTGAGAGCAGCGTTTTCACCGGTAATCATGTCTGTAATCCCCCGGGCCAGGATATCGGGATTGATTTCGATGTCGCGCGCCTTGATATCTTCGCCGATGCTCATTCCGATACTGTAGCTGACCCGATCGACATCGTTGTTGAGTTTTACCGTGGTGCTGTTTGGTTTGGAGCGGGAATACTGGCTCCACTCGGCTTTGCGTTCAAACGCCCAGGTGTTGCTGGTGAGCCCGACAAAAAGGAGCAGCAGGGTGAATCGGTATAAAATTGATAGCATGAGAATCCCTTTCTAAGATGTATGAATGCTTTTAAATGAATGGACTTTTTACCTTATTGTTTTTCGGCTGTCAACCGGCGTATGCACAGTGGACCGGCAGTTTATTGATCCGTTTTTGTATGGGGGCTCTGTAGCCCGGATGCAGCCAGAATGCCGCCGCCGGTCAGCACCGCCAGCAGGGAGATGAACGCTGGCCAGCCGAAGTGCTGATAGATCGGTCCGGGGAGGCTCGATCCGAGCATACCACCGCCGTAGTAAAAGGCAACATAGAGACCATTGACCATCCCTCTGTTTTCGAGGCCGAGGCTGTTGAGATGACCACTGGCGACGGAATGGACCAGAAACATCGCTCCGCAAAAAGGGAACATGAAGAAAAAAAGCGGGGTTGTGTTCGGGACAAGCATGCCGATCAGCGCCACGATCAGACCGGCAAGTCCGAGCATCATGGTTCGGGATGTGCCGCCAAGCAGTGAGGTGAGGCGCACGGCATTCAGCGCCGAGACGATGCCGAGCAGATAACCGGAATACATAAAGCCGATCCGCATTTCAGTTGCCGCTGCATCGAGCTCGGCGACCCGGAACGGCAGATAATTCATGATGGCGGCAAAAACAAAAAACATGCAGAAGACAGTGATGTAAGTGCGGCGTGCCCCCTTGTCGCGCAGAATCGTAAGGATTTGACCCTTTGGACGGACTCCCTGCGGTGGCGACCCCGGAGCGAGAAGTCCCAGGAGTAAAAACCCGAGCAGCAGACTGCCACCGAGAAGATAAAAGCTGTAGTGCCAGCCGAGCAGGGTGGCGATCGTGCCGGACATGGTCCGGCCGAGAAGGCCGCCGAGGATTGTGCTGGCGATATAGATCCCCATGGTTCGGCGGATTTCTCCCGGCGCGCATTCTGTCGAGACGTAAGTCATCATCGCGGTGAGGATCGCCGGAATCATTAACCCCTGTAGCAGGCGGACGGCAAACAGCGCCCAGACCGTGCTGCAGAGTGGAAAGAGGAGCTCGGTCACCGCTAATACAGGGATCGCCCCGCGCAGCAGCTGGCGCGGGGTAAAGGCCGAAAGAATTCGGCCGTAGAGCAGCGGAGCGATGCAGAGCGGTAAAAAGGCGATGGTGGTGAGTGAGGCGGCCATGTCGCGGCTGATCTGAAATTCGCTCGCGAGCAGCGGTAAAAGCGGTTGCGGCGCGTAGAGAGCCGAAAGCGTCAATATCGTAATAAAGACGACGACCGGCAGTCCGTTGGCGGTGCGGATCAATGCGCTTCCCTCCAGTTGGCGCCACAGCCGATTTCGACCAGGAGCGGGACGGTGATCGAAACGGCATTCTCCATCTCTTCACGTACCAGTTTTGTCATCGCTTCCTGTTCAGCAACCGGTACTTCGAACACCAGCTCATCGTGAACCTGCAGCAGCATCCGGCTCTGCAGCTTTTCGGCTGCAAGCCGCTTAAAGACGCGGATCATGGCGACCTTGATAATATCGGCGGCTGAACCCTGCACCGGATAGTTGATGGCGTTGCGCTCGGCGTAGCCGCGCACCGCGCCATTTTTACTGTTGATCTCGGGGATGGCGCAGCGTCGGCCGAGCAGGGTGGTGACAAACAGCTTCTCTCGCGCTTCAGTGATGCATTTGTCCATGAAGACCCGGATTCCGGGGTAGCGCTTAAAATAGGTGTCGATGAAGGTTTGCGCCTCGCGGCGGCTGATGCCGAGCTGTTTGGCCAGACCGAAGGCGCTCATGCCGTAGATGACGCCGAAATTGATCGCCTTCGCCTGACGTCGTTGTTCATCGGTCACCATCTCCGGGAACAGCCCGAGGACTTCGCTGGCGGTGCGGCGGTGAATATCCTCCCCCTTGGCGAACGACTCCTTGAGCGCCGGAACATCGGCCATGTGCGCCAGGATGCGCAGCTCGACCTGCGAGTAGTCGGCGGCCATAAGGACGCAGCCGTCGGCCGGGATGAACCCCTCACGGATCCGCCGCCCCTCTTCAGTGCGGATCGGAATATTCTGCAGGTTTGGATCGCTCGATGAGAGCCGGCCGGTGGCGGTGATCGTCTGATTAAAGCTGGTGTGGATCCGCCCGGTTTCGGGGTGAATCAGTTTTGGCAGCGCGTCGGTGTAGGTCCCCTTAAGCTTCATCAGCGAGCGAAAATCGAGGATCAACGCCGCGATCTCGTTCTCCTCAGCCAGAGCGGTCAAGACCTCGACATCGGTCGACCAGCCGGTTTTGGTCTTCTTCCCTTTGGGGAGGCCGAGGCGCTCAAACAGAATTTCGCCGAGCTGTTTTGGTGAGCCGATGTTGAACGAACTCCCCGCCAGGGCGTGAATCTGCTCTTCCAGCCGGTTCAGTTTGATCGCCATTTCGGCTGAAAGCGAGCCGAGAAAAGCGGCGTCGATCCGGATGCCGCTCTTCTCCATGTCGATCAGAATCGGCAAAAGCGGCATCTCGATCTCGTCAAACAGTTTGGTCTGCTGCTGTTTTTCGAGCATCGGCGCGAGCTTCTCGTAGAGGCGCAGGGTGATGTCGGCATCCTCGGCAGCGTAGACGACCGCCTTTTCGATCTCGACTTCATCGAAACCGACCTGATTCTTGCCGCTCCCGGCGACCTCCTTGAAATGAATGGTCCGATAATCGAGCAGCTCCGAGGCGAGGGCGTCCATACCGTGTGAGGTGGAAGCCGGATTGGCGAGGTAGCTGGCGAGCATGGTGTCGTAGAGTGGCTCGGCCACGTCGACCCCGGCCCGGGCGAGCACCAGAATGTCGTACTTGAGGTTCTGGCCGATTTTCAGCTTTTTCGGGTCGGCCAGAAGCGGACGAACCGCATCGAGGACGGTCGCCAGCGGGAGCTGTTCGGGGACGCCGAGATAGCGGTGCCCGACCGGAATATACCAGGCGGCGCCAGCGGTCACGGCAAAAGAGAGTCCGACCAGATCGGCCTGGTGCGGGTTGAGGCTGGTCGTCTCGGTGTCGAAGGCGAAACGGTGCGATTTCTGCAGCTCGTCCACCATCGCGGCGAGTTCGCTCTCGGTCAAAACGCAGCGGTAGTCAGCGCTTCCGGCCGTCGCCCGCTCATCGACGGAATATTCCTGAATCAGGCGGTGGAATTCGCACTCCTTGAACAGCGCGGTCAGCGCCTGCCGGTCCGGCTCGCTCAGGGCAAAATTGTCATAGTCGAGATCGAGCTCCATGTCGTCGATCAGGGTGACCAGCTGCTTGGAGAGCCGCGCCTGCTCGGCGTAAGTTTCGAGATTCTCGCGCCGTTTCCCTTTGAGCTGATCGAGGTTGGCGAGGAGGTTCTCGACGCTGCCGTATTCATCGATCAGCTGCTTGGCGGTCTTCTCGCCGATCCCCGGCACTCCCGGCACATTATCGGAACTGTCGCCGGCCAGCGCCTGCACTTCGATCACCTTGTCGGCACCGCCGAACCGTTCCATCACCTCCGCCGGTCCTGAAATTTTATCCTTCATGGTATCGAGCAGACGGACGCGATCAGTGACCACCTGCATCAGGTCTTTGTCACCGGTGACCACCGTCACCTCCATCCCCTGCGCTGCGAACCGTTTGGCCAGAGTGGCGATGATATCGTCCGCCTCGAATCCGGGCATCTCGACCCCCGGCAGGTTGAACGCCGCAACCACCCGTTTGATGTACGGAATCTGCGGCACCAGATCGTCCGGCATGGCGGAGCGGTTCGCTTTGTATTCGGGATAGATCTCCTTGCGAAAGGTCGGCCCCTTGCTGTCGAAGATCACCGCCAGATGGTCCGGTTGCATCTCGCGGATCACCTTGAGGAGCATGTTAGTGAAGCCGTAGATGGCGTTGGTCGCCATCCCCTGCGAATTGGAAAGGTGGCGGATAGCGTAATAGGCGCGATAGATGTAGCTCGAACCGTCGATCAGGTAGAGTTGTTTCGGCTGGTCAGACATGTAACGGATCTCCTGCGGTTAAGATGAGCGGCTATTATTCCACAGGAGAGTGAGAAGGCAAAGCGGCAACTGCATGTATTAATATTTACTTTTTTGGTCACTGTTTTCAGCCGTTCAATATTTGCAGCTATTCGCAGGTGCTGAATAGTTACGTTCTTTTTTACACAGAGGCCTTCTTCGGAGGGCCTTTGTCGTTTCGGCCCAAAGTTGCAGACGTTTTACTCTTTGTTGTCGGCCTGTTCGGTAAATAGTTTAAATTCCGGCAAAAAAACCACTTCGGTTTCTTGCATTTATGTTGTTTTCATAATAGTGTTGCCTGTTGTGAACCATCAATTTGAGATATTCGTATGCTGACTGTCAACACAAAACAGATGCGCGGCATTCTGCTGCTGGCGATTGCCTTGTTCGGGTTGTCGGTCGGGTATTGTGCGGCACAATTTTCGGGCTGGTTGCTGATGTCCGTAGGGGTCGATGCGCAAGCGGATGTCGCCCCGACGTCGCGCACAGCTGCGACTGATTCGGTCAATATCGATGCGATTCTGTCGGGAAATATTTTTGATCCGACGGCGCGGGCGTATACTTTGACCGAGCAGACGACGGCAGAGGAACAGGCCGCGGCACCGGTGCAGGCGGTGAATCTGCGTCTGCACGGTACGGTTGACGGGGGTGAAAACCCGCTGGCGCTGATCGAGGCGGCGGGGAAAGTGCTGATTTATCATATCGGAGACAGTCTGCCGGGTGGGGCCGAGCTGTTGACGATTGAGCGGAGTCGGGTGCTGATTCGCCAGTCGGACGGCCGGGAAGCGGAGCTGCTGTTTGATGAAGGGAAGGGGGGCTTGACATCTTCGAGCCGTTCCAGAACCGCCCGTACCCGGTCTGCGGATGATTCCGGCAATGGTATTCGTGATCTCGGCGGTAACCGTTGGGAAATTTCACAGGAACAGATCGATAAAGCCCGCAGCAATCTCGGCTCTTTGCTCAAGCAGGCACGGCTGGAGCCGAATATTGTCAACGGTCAGACCGACGGCTTTGTGGTCCGGATGATTCGCCCCCAGTCTCTGCTCGCTCATCTCGGACTGAAGGTCGGCGATGTGGTCAACGCGGTCAACGGTGTGGAACTCGATTCACCGGAGAAGGCGTTGCAGATATTTCAGCAGCTGCGCGAAGCAAAACGGCTGACCATCGATCTGGCCCGGGGGCAGGAGCAGATGTCGTTTGAATATGAGGTTAATTAAGGATCCGGTCTGGAGGCGATAGCGGCTTGCGCCTGGAGTTTCAGGAGGTTGATATGAGGTGGGTGGGTGTGAAAATATTTTTGTTATTACTGGCTCTGGTTGTTAGCCTCTCCACGTTTTCGGCTTTTGCCGCCGAACCAGCCCCGGTTGTTGACGGGGTTTCTCTCGATTTTCGGGATGTCGATCTGGTCGATCTGATTCAGACGATCAGTGAGATGACAGGGAAAAATTTCATTTACGACGATTCGATCAAAGGGAAGGTGAGCATCATCTCGCCGGACCGGATGTCGCCATCCGAGGCGTATGAAGCTTTTTTGTCGGTGCTGAGCGTCAAGGGGTATGCGCTGGTCCCTTCGGGGAGCACCAACAAGATCGTGTCGTTGTCGGTCGCCAGCCAGAATCGTCTGCCGACCGGCGGCGTCGGGCGCAGTTCCGAACAGTATGTTACCCGTCTGGTTCGCCTGCAGTACGTCGACGCGGCGACGCTGGTCACCAGTGTTCTGGCACCGCTGGTGCCAAAGACGAGTCATGTTGCCGCTTACGCCCCCTCCAATACCTTGATTATTACCGACAGCGCCGCCAATATTCAGCGTCTGGTGCAGATTATCAACCAGCTTGATGTGCCGGCGGCTCTCGATCAGATTGAGATCATTCCGCTGCAGTATGCTGATTCAACCCAGATTGCCGATATTGTCAATCAGCTCCTCTCAAGCGGCGGAGGGACGACCCCCGCGCCCCGTCGCCGGGGGGTGGCTGCAGCCGGTGCCCCGGATAATCGCCAGGTGATTCCGTATGAGCGGAGCAATGCCTTGATTCTCCTCTCGGCCGGTGAAGACGCCGATATGGTCCGCAAACTGATTGCCAAGCTCGATCAGCCGGCTCCGGACGAGCGGTCGGATATCAATGTCTTCTATCTGGAAAACGCCGATGCGACGGCGATGGCGGAAACCCTGAATGAAATTTTAACCGGCATTCGCAAAACGGCTGATCCTAAAGATCCGAAAGTCGTGGCTGCGCAGGCGCCGCTTCTGAATCCGAAGCAGGTCTCGATCACCGCGGATAAACCGACCAATGCCCTGATCATCAGCGCTCGCCCCGAGGAGTTTGAGATTCTCAAAGGGATTATCAGCAAACTCGATATCCGGCGCAAACAGATTTTTGTCGAAGCGATGATTCTGGAGCTGTCGCTCAATGCGACCCGTGCTGTTGGTATTTCCCTGACCGGGGCTTCCGCCTCCAGCGACGGCGGTATTATCGGCAGCTCCAATCTCAACACGGGTCCGGTCTCTCTGGGCGATTTTCAACCGGCCGGGAGCAGTACCCTCCCTGCGGTTCTCGGTCAGGTGGTGGAAGGGATGATGCTCGGTGGTTTTTCCAATCCGGTCGATATCATCGGTCCGGACGGGAGCATCATTACGGTCCCGGCCTTTTCGGCTCTGATTAATCTGTCGCAGACCAACGGCGACGTGAATGTTCTGGCTGCACCGCGACTGCTCACCTCTGATAACGAAGAGGCCGAGATCGTCATTGGCCAGAATGTGCCGATTATCACCAGTCGCCTGACCGACACGGGGAGTTCAGGGCTTGCCCAGAGTGTGACGGTTGAACGCCAGGATGTCGCCCTGACCTTGCGTCTGACGCCGCAGGTGACCGAAGGGAATTCGGTTCGCCTCAATCTGTTTCAGGAGATTTCTGAAATCGTCGAATCGACCAGCGCCAATACCGTGGTCGGTCCGACCCTGACCAAGCGGATGCTGCGCAACACGGTGGTTGCTGAAGATGGCGAGACGGTGGTTCTCGGTGGGCTGATCAGCTCAACGATGATCGATTCGGTCTCAAAGGTGCCGCTGCTTGGCGATATTCCGATCCTCGGCTGGCTCTTCCGGAGCAAAAGCAAGACCGAGCGCAAGACCAACCTGCTGGTTTTTATTACCCCGACCATTATTCGTGACAATGAAGATCTGGCCAAGGTGACGAACCGTTCGCGGCGGGCAATGGATCGCTATCATCAGGGGTCGGTTAATTTCAAGCAATCGGTGGAGGGTATTCAGGCGGATATGAACGCTCCGGTTGTCGATGCAGCTCCGGCAGTCGATGAAGCTCCGGCAGTCGACGCAGCTCCGGCAGTCGATGCAGCGCCGGTTGTCGAAGCAGCTCCGACTGTCGATGATGCTCCGGCTGTCGATGAAGCTCCGGCTGTCGATGCGGCTCCGACCTCTCTTCCGGACGAAAAAAAATAATGAAGATGGAGCGAACGTGAAGAACTGGCGGAAGCTGGGAGATATTCTGCAGTCTGATTATGCGGTTACGCACGAGACGATCGAAGCGGCGCTGGCGCAGCAGTCAGAACAGCCCGAACAGCTCGGTCAGATTCTCTGTCGGGAGCATGCCCTCGCTTCGTCTGTACTGAGGCGGGCGCTGGCCGATCAGCTGACACTCCCGTTTATGGAGAAGATTCCGGATGATACCGATCTGCAGGAGTTGATTGCTCTGCTGCCGATCGCTTATGTTCGCGAGCATCTGCTTCTGCCGTTGGAGCTGGATGAGCAGCGACTGCTGGTGGTGGTGGCGGATCCGTTTGCGGTTGCGCCGATCAACGATCTTTCGGTGCTGTTTGCGCGGGCTGTGCAGATCTGCGTGACGACCCCTGAAGAGATTCGCCGCGCGATTAATCTGCATTATGAAAAGACCGCCGGGCAGGGGAGTGATCTGCAGGAGTCTGGATCGGATGGCGGGCTGGCTAATCTTGAACCGGCCGATCTGATCGATACCAGTGATGAGGCGCCGGTGATCCGGTTTGTTAACAGCTTGCTCACCCAGGCTTATCGCGAGAAAGCGAGTGATATACATATTGAGCCGGGGGAACGGGATCTGGTGATCCGTTTTCGTATCGACGGGGTGCTGCACGAGATGCTCCGCCCGCCGCTCAAATCACATGCGGCGATTGTTTCGCGCATCAAGATCATGTCGCATCTCGATATTGCCGAAAAGAGACTGCCGCAGGATGGCCGCCTCGGGGTGCGGATCGCCGGCCGGGATGTCGATGTGCGGATCTCGGTGCTGCCGACCGATCTCGGTGAGCGCGTGGTTTTGCGTCTGCTCGATCGTTCGAGTGAAATTCTGACACTGGAAGATCTCGGTCTGGCCGACAGCGGTCTGCATGCCGTCGATGCGATGATTCGCAAAAGTCACGGGATTTTTCTCGTCACCGGACCGACCGGTTCGGGTAAAACGACGACCCTTTATGCCGCGCTGACGCGCCTGAACGACCGTGAACGAAATATTATCACGGTTGAAGATCCGGTTGAATACCGTCTCTCCGGCGTCGGGCAGATTCAGGTCAACCAGCGGATTAATCTCACCTTTGCCGCCGGTCTGCGTTCGATCTTGCGTCAGGATCCTGATCTGATCATGGTCGGTGAAATCCGGGATGGCGAAACCGCCGGGATTGCGGTGCAATCGGCCTTAACCGGGCATATGGTCTTTTCGACTTTGCATACCAATGATGCGGCAACCGCCTTGACCCGACTGGTTGAAATGGGAGTTGAGCCGTTTCTCGCCGCTTCTTCAATTGTCGGTATCCTCGCGCAGCGTCTGGTCCGTAAAATCTGTCCCGATTGTCGGGAAGGATACGTGCCTGATCCGCAATTGCTCAAGGAGGCCGGTTTTGTTGCTGTGCCGGCGGGGACAAAATTTTATCGCGGTGCGGGGTGCGACCTCTGTCACGATACCGGTTATCGGGGGCGATTGGGGATTTTTGAGCTGTTGACCATGTCGGATAAGGTGCGCAGCGGTTTGATGGCCAACACCGATGCGGTGACGATCCGTCAGTTGGCGATTGATGAAGGGATGCTGCCGCTGCGGCAGTTTGGCCTGCAACGGATCCTCAAAGGGGAGACCTCGATCGAAGAAGTGTTGCGTGTGACCCAGGAAGAGGGGTAACGCATGCCACTTTTTACTTATGTCGGTCTCAACGGTCGCGGCGGACGGGTCAACGGAAAAATTGAGGCGACCGGTCGGAAAAATGCTCTCGTACGACTGCGTGAGCAGGGGATTTATGCGACATCGGTCGCGGAACAGTCGAAACTGAAATCGACTTCGTTGCAGTTTCGGCGCCGCCGGGCGACAGCGACGGATCTTGCCCTTTTGTCCCGGCAACTCGCCACCCTGATCGGGGCCGGACTCCCTCTCGATGAGGCTCTGGCTGCTACGGCTGAACAGCAGGAGAAGCCGACGCTGCAGATAAGTCTGGAGAAGATTCGCGAGCAGGTGCAGCAGGGGGTCTCTCTGAATGAGGCGCTGGCGGCGGAGAATCAGTTCCCCGAACTGTTTGTCAGTATGGTGGCGGTCGGGGAGGTGAGTGGCAGTCTCGATCGGATCATGGAACAGCTGGCCGACTATTTTGACGATGCGGCGCGGGTGACGCAGCGGGTCCGCTCGGCTTTAACTTATCCGATCCTGATGGCTGTTGTCGGCAGTGCCGTCCTTTTTTTTCTCGTCACCTTTGTCCTGCCGAATGTGACTCGGATGCTGGTCACGCTCGATCGTGAGCTGCCGCTGCCGACCCGGATACTGATCGGCGGGAGCGATATTCTCGCGGCCTGGTGGTGGTTGATTCTTCTGCTTCTGGCGGCGGGGCTGCTTCTGTTGCAGCGCTATATCGCGACTCCTGCAGGGTGTCTGAAAAAAGATACACTGATGCTCAAGCTGCCGATTGCCGGGAATCTTTATCGCTCGATTGCCACCGCCCGCTTTGCCCGGACCTTGGGGTCGCTGCTGCAGGCCGGTGTCCCTCTGCCGCGGGCGTTGGAAATATCATCAAGTCTGCTCGGCAATCTGCGTTTGCGTCATGTGGTTGATGAGGCGATTGTTGCTGTACGCGAAGGGTCTGATCTCAGTGATCCGCTGGCCCGAAGCGGTCTGTTCCCGCCTCTTTTAACCCGGCTGATTGCGGCGGGGGAGAAGAGTGGTCAACTTGAAAATATGCTGCTGCGCGCGGCTGTAACCTGTGAGCAGCAGAGTGAAATGGCAATTGCCGGTCTGTTGTCGCTGCTTGAACCGATCATGATCGTGGTGATGGGGGTGGCGGTCGGGTATATTGTTCTCGCAATCCTGTTGCCGATTTTTGATGCGACTTCCGGTTTTTAGAACTCTATGAAAAGGATCATTCTACAATGAAAAAAGATTTTACGCTCTCTGGTCAACGCGGCTTCACTTTGATTGAAATCATGGTGGTGGTTGTTATCCTCGGTATTCTGGCGGCGGTTGTTGTCCCCCGTTTTCTCGATAAACCGGACGAAGCACGAATCACCCGGGCTTCGGCAGATATTGAAGCGATTGAGCAGGCGCTGGCGATGTTCAAGCTCGATAACGGTTTTTATCCGACGACCGAGCAGGGGCTTGAAGCGTTGGTTACAAAGCCTGAAGTCGGCCGGATCCCGAAAAAATTCCCGGAGCGCGGCTACCTGAAAAATGTTCCGAAAGATCCGTGGGGAAAACCGTATGTCTATCTCTCGCCCGGTGTGCATGATGATATTGACATTATTTCTTACGGTGCCGACGGCGAACCGGGCGGAGAAGGAAGCAATGCCGATATCGAGAGCTGGACGTTCAACTGAATCGGGTTTTACCCTGGTTGAACTGGCTGTTGTTCTGGTTCTGGTCGGTCTGATGCTCGGGCTGGTTATCCCCCGCCTGCCGGGGGTCAGCGAAGGCCGGCTTGAAGCGACGGCCGATCGTATCGCCGGGATGACGCGTCATATTTACAACGAGGCGGCTCTGACCGGTCTGGAACACCGGATTCGCATCAATCTGGACGAACAGCAGATCAAGGGGTTGCGACTGGAGAGCGATGGCGAACTCGTCCCTCTGACCGGCAGCGGTCGGGGGAGTGAACTGCCGGATTCGGTCCGGTTCGTGTTTGTGGAGCAGCTCGGCGTGAAGAAGGTGAACAGTGGTCAGGTTGATATCCGGGTGCTGCCGGTCGGCTGGATTGATGAAACGGTGATTCGCCTGCGGGGTGAGGATGCACAGCTGTTGACCCTGCATCTGCAATCGCTGACCGGGCTGGTCGATATTTATGAAGGGGAGAAAAATTTTTAAAAATCGCCCCTTGTATAAAATCCCTGGGGCCGGTCTTCACTCTGTTTTGGCGGGATGATGCGATGTTAACTGTAGGGCGCGAAAACGGTTTTACCCTGCTCGAAGTGATGATTGCTCTGGCGATTATCGGGATTGCGCTGGTGACTCTGATCGGTCTTGAGACCCGGACGGTGCAGCTGGCTGAACGGCAGCAGAGGGTGACGCAGGCGACCTTGCTGGCTCAGGGGAAGATGACCGAGATTGAGGTCGGCAGTCAGTCGCTCACCGGGCTTTCGGGTAATGAAGGTCTGTTTGAGCCGCCGTTTGAACTCTATCGCTGGTCGCTGGTCCGCGAAGCGACACCGCTGCCGGGGATTGAAATGGTGACGGTATCGGTCGTCTGGGGGAAAGAGAACCGTAACGAGCAAGTCGATCTGACCTCGTTTATGCCGACTCAGGCGGGGGTGTTATGAGGCGCGGTGCAGAGGGGTTTACTGTTATAGAGCTGGTGATGGCTATGGCGATCTCGGCGCTGATCCTGACGGTGGTCTACAGCTCATTCAATTCGGCGGAACAGGTTCGCAGCAAGATTACGGTTGGCAACCGGGCCCACCATGTTGTCCGGGTCATCAGCAGTCGGATCGGCCGTGAACTGCAGAGTCTGCAATTCAGAACCGGTGATCCTGATACTCATTTCAGCTTTGGTCTTCAGTCGGGCGTGCAGTCTCTGGAATTCAGCAGCAGCGCCAGCACACCGCTGGCGTCGCAACCCGGTCTCCCCTCACAGATTATCTATCGTCTGCGCCCGGCGCAAGAGGATGAAGCGGGACCGATGGTGCTGGAAAGAAGTGAACAGTCGGCCCTGACCGTCGGAACCCCCCGTCCGTTGCGACTCGTTGACGGTATTTCGGCGCTCACTTTCCGTTTTTTTGCCGATGGTGCGTGGACCGATGAGTGGGATTCTGCCCGAACCGGCAGTCTGCCGCAGGCGGTCGGCATGACTTTCGAACGTGAGGGGGATGGACCGATTTTTCAGACCTCCTGGCCGATCGCGGCGTTTAGGGGGTGATCTCATGTCGTTAGTGCACAATGAGCGCGGCATGGTGCTGCTGCTGGTTCTGATGGTGGTGGCGCTGCTGGCGACGGTTCTGACGGAGCTCTCATTTTCGACGCTTGTCGATATGCGTCTGGCGGAGACTTTCCGGGATTCAACCCGGGCCGGTTATCTGGCCAGGGGTGGTCTGCAGGTTGGGCAGCGGCTGCTTCAGGACGATAATAATAATTATGACGGGACAGATGAACTCTGGGCCATCGGCGTTCAGCAGTATCCGGTCGCCGATGGTGCGGTCACGATCGAAATCACTGATCTGGGCGGTCGGGTCGATCTGAATCGGCTGGTCACCCCGCAGGGGAATATCGACGTTGTCATCAAGGATCGGTACCTGCGCCTGCTGCAGCAACTCGATATCGATCAGCCTGCGGCTCTGGTCGGTGCTCTGATCGACTGGATTGACCAGGATGATCTGCCGGAAGCGAACGGAGCAGAGAATTCGGTCTATCTCGCCCGCGCCGAGCCTTATCAGTGCAAGAACGGCCCGCTCGATACTCTGGAAGAGCTGGTGTTGATTCAGGGGTACAGTCCTGAACTGCTGCAACGCCTGCGCCCGCATGTGACCGCTTACGGAAGTGCGAAGGTCAATGTCAATACGGCGAGTCGCGAGGTATTGCTCTCCTTGTCTGAACAGATGAATGTTACGGCGGTCGATATCATTCTTGCCGCCCGGCAGGAAGAGCCGTTTGTGGCTATCAGCCAGATTAAGGATCTGCCGGGGATGGAGACGCTGTACGGCTTTCTTTATCTCTATATCGATGTGAAGAGCGAGCGCTATCAGATCGAATCGACCGCCTGGGTGAACGACGGCCGCTCCTCGTTTTTTGCAATCGTAGCTAAAGGGAACAGTCAAATTCTTTTTCAGAGGGTGTTGTAATGGCCAGAACTTATATCGGTGTGGATGTCGACCAGAGTCGGCTGCATGTTGTCGCCCTGAAACAGGAGGGGGCCGGACTCTCTGTTTGCGGGATCGCCAGTCGGGAGATCGACGGAATCGATCAGGCGGCTGAAGCTGTGGCGCAGATTGTCCAGGATTGGGGGTTTACCACACCCAGAATGGCTGCCGCCCTGTCGTCGACCCAACTCTTCGCGCGCAGGGTGACCTTCCCTTTTTCCGACCCGCGCAAAACGGCTGCGGCCGTCCCGCTCGAACTCGCTGCGCATCTGCCGGTCGATCTGGACAATTATCTCACAACTTTTCTCCCCGCTGGCCGCGACGGCGACCAGTATCGTTTCTTTGCTCTGGCTGTTCTTGAGCTGGAGGTTGAACAGTTTCTGGCACCGTTTAACCGGCAGCAACTGCCGTTGCGGTTTCTCGACCTCACCCCGTTTGTCTATCTTCATCTTCTGCCGAAAGAGACGTCGCAGGCGATTCTGGTGACGATCCGCGAGCAGAACTATCTGGTGGCGCGGGTTGAAGAAGGGATGATGCAGTCGTACCGTCACGGTTTGAAGATCGATATGCTCTCTGATGAGGATCTCGCCACGGTGATTACGCGCGAGGTCCAGATTCTGTCGAGTCAGGTCCCTGATGAGAATCTGCCGGTTTTTCTCTCCGGCTGCGGGATGACGGGGGGGCGGCATCTGGCGCTGATCGATCAACTTCCGGGTGCCTCCATCCCCGAGGTGCAATTTGAATCCGGGCGTTTGCAAGCAGCGTATCTCCCGGCGCTGGCTCTGGCACGTCGGGCGGCGCTCCCCGAACGCAAAGGGGGGTGCAACCTCCGGCGGGGACGGCACGTATTTCGTGGCAGTCTCGCCCCTTTTCGGCGGCAGCTGATCGCCATCGCCGTGCTCCTTGTTTTGACCCTGACCGCTACTCTCTCCGGTTTCTGGTTCGACTATGCCAGCAAGGCGGACGCCTTGAAACAACTGGAGCAGACGCTGCAGACGATCTACAAGCAGAGTTTCCCCCGGGCTCCCGTTCCGGCCGATGTCCCGCTCTACATGGCGAGCAATCTGGCCGGAATGCAGGCGGAGAGCCGCCTTCTCGGTGTGGCAAAAACCGGCCCGTTGCGGGTGATTGAGGCGATGACCGCAGGGGTTGGCAAAGATGTCGGGATCGAAATACAGGAATTCAGCTTCGATGCTGAAGGGGCTGCGTTTTCCGGACGGACAGCGAGCTTCGATGCGGTTGATCAGCTCGCCGAGAGACTCCGGCAGCAGCCGGTATTTTCCCAGGTCCAGATCGGTGATGCGAAGATGAGCGTCGACGGATCCCGGGTTGATTTTCGTGTCGATTTCAAATTCGGCGCCGCAGGAGAAACGCCATGATTAAAAATCTGAGTTTACGAAATAAAAAGCAGCTCCTTGCCGGCGGTGCTCTTTTGCTGTTTCTGGTTCTGCTGTTCGGAGTTTTGACGCCGTTGATCAGCCGGGTTTCCGGGATGGATGCGCGGTTGAAAACCAGACAGGGCCAGGTCGAGAAGGCGCGACTTTTGCAGATGGAGGTCGCTGCTGTGAAAACAAAGATGGCACAGGTGGAACGCAAGATTGATCGCCAGCAGGATGTGTCGCTGTTTGCCCTGATAGAAAAGAGCAGTGACCAACTTGGCTTTCGCGACAATCTGATCTCGATGCGCCCGCAGTCTGCAAGCCGTCGGGAGGGTTTTCGGGTTGAAGCGGTCGATCTTAAATTTGAAAAAATCCGTTTCGATCAGCTGGTATCGCTCCTCAAGGCGTTTGACTCGGCCGATGCGCTGTTAAATGTGCGTCAACTCAAAGTGAAAAAACGGTTCGATGATCCGACTCTGGTCGATGCCAATCTGCAGGTTGAAGCCGTACAGAGAGGGGCATAATCGCATGCGGATTCCATTTTCTTTATCGTGGCGGCCGTTTCGGGAGGCGAAGTTTTCTCTTCTCTTTCTGGCGTTGCTGATTCCTGTTGTTTTTTTCATCTTTTTTTTGATCGGTTTTTTCGTTTCATTCCCGGATACCGTGCTGCAGAATCGTCTGGTCACGGAGATCAATCGGCTGTTGCCCGCCGGAAACAGCTTTGAAGCCGATGCGGTCACCTTCGGTCTCCCTTTACGGCTGCAAATCGATCAGGCACGTCTGACCCTCGCCCATTCACCGCTGCCGGAACTGCAGCTGTCGCGAGTCAGATTAAGCCCGACCCTGGCGACGTTGATCGGTCGGCCCGGTCTTGCCATTCAGGCAGAGAGTGCGTTCGGTGCCCTGGACGGGAGTCTTCATCTTTCCGGCGAGGTCGATCTGCATCTGCGTGAAGGGGCGTTTAATTTCCCGCTTGCCGGGATGCCCAATCTGCAGCTTGAAGGGATGATTAAAGCGGTCGATCTGGTCGGTCAGATGCAGTTGAACAAAGATGAACCGATGCAGTTGCAGGCTTTGGTTGACAATCTGCTGCTGCGGGGGGCAGATCAGCTTGGCCTCGGCCAGACAGAGCTTGTGCTCGGCACGCTGTCGCTTCAGCTGGCCGGTTCGGGCCGTTCGCAGCAGATCGAACAGCTCTCTTTGAGCGGCGGCGTTGTTACGGTAAATGGAGGCGGAAAAATTGTGGTGCAGCAGCCGATTGCGGCGAGCGGTCTCGATTTGAAACTGAACCTGAAGCCGGAGGCGAGCGCCAATTCCGGTCTGCGGACCATGCTTGATCTGCTCGGCCCGGCGGGGAATGACGGTGCGCACCAAATTCAGCTGCGCGGACGTCTTTTTGCGCCACAACTTAAATAAATTATTCCTCCCTTGACAAGAGTGCGTCCTCTGCCTAGTTTTATAACTATATTGCTATTTCTCACAAGGGGGCTGCATGGAAGAGTACGATCACGATTCTGATAATTTTGATGTCGAGCACGGGGTCGACTTCGAGTCTTTGCCCAGTGATGGACTGGTGGTCGCCAGACACCTTCTCCCCGATGAACTCCCGCTGATACCGGTTCGTCCCCGTCCTGCCTTTCCTGGCCTGATGATTCCGATGGCCTTGAACGATCCGCTTCAGGTTGCTGCATTTTACAGCGCCATGAAAGAGAGCAAACAGACGATTGGTCTGGTTCTGGCCCGGAATATGGATGCCGAGGATACCCCCGAAAATATCTATTCGGTCGGCGTGGTCGGGAAGATCGTCAAGGTGATCAGTGCCGATGAAAAGAGTGCACACTTTCTGGTCAACTGTATGGAACGGTTTACGGTCTATAATGTCCGCTCCCGAAAAGAGGGGTTGATCGGTAGTGTCACCTATCATCTGTCGGCGGAATTGTCGGATAACAAAGAGCTTAAAGCCTATTCCATGGCGATTCTGACGACTCTCAAGGAACTGATTCAGATCAATCCGCTCTACAGTGAGGAGATCAAGCTGTTTCTGAATCGCTCCAGTCTCGATGACCCCGGGCGTTTGGCCGATTTTGCCGCAAACCTGACCAGCTCGGATGGTCACAAGCTCCAGTCTATCCTCGAAGCGTTCGATGTTCGCGGCCGGATCGATAAAGTTCTGGTGCTGCTGAAAAATGAGCTCGAAGTCTCAAGAATGCAGACCCGGATCTCGAAACAGATCGAAGAGAAGATGTCGGGTCAGCAGCGCGAATTTTTCCTGCGTGAACAGCTCAAGGCGATCAAGAAGGAACTCGGTCTCGAAAAAGACGGGAAGACCGCCGAAATCGAAAAATTTGAGCAGCGCCTCGCCACCTTGAAGCTGAACGAAGAGGGACAACGTACCATTGATGAAGAGCTGGATAAATTAAGGCTGCTCGAACCTGCGTCGCCGGAGTATACCGTCAGCCGTAATTATCTTGACTGGTTGACCATTCTCCCCTGGGGACGATACAGTAAAGACTCGTTTAAAATCGATCGCGCCCGTCGTATTCTCGATCGCGATCATTTCGGTCTCGATGATGTCAAGGAACGGATTCTGGAGTTCATTGCCGTCGGCAAGATGAAGGGGGATATCTCCGGTTCTATCATCTGTCTGGTCGGCCCGCCCGGTGTCGGAAAGACATCGATCGGTCACAGTATTGCCGACGCGTTGGGGCGAAAATTTTTTCGATTTTCACTCGGCGGGATGCGCGATGAAGCCGAGATTAAAGGGCATCGGCGAACCTACATCGGTGCCATGCCCGGGAAGGTGATTCAGGCGATCAAGAGTGCCGGCACAGCTAATCCGGTCCTGATGCTCGATGAGATTGACAAGATCGGGGCTTCGTTTCACGGGGATCCGGCGTCAGCCTTGCTCGAAGTACTCGATCCGGAACAGAACGCGGCGTTTCGCGATCACTTCATGGATGTGCCGTTTGACCTTTCGAATGTCTTGTTTATTGCTACGGCCAATCAACTCGATACGATTCCGGCGCCACTGCTCGACCGGATGGAGATTATTCGTCTCTCCGGCTATATTGCGCGGGAAAAAATCGAGATTGCCAAACGTTATCTGATCCCTAAAACGCTTAAGAATCATGGACTCCAAAAAGGAGACGTGACGATTAACAAATCGGCACTGCTCGGAATTATTGAAGGGTATGCCCGTGAAGCCGGAGTGCGTGGTCTGGAGAACCGGATCAAAAAGATCATGCGCAAGTCTTCGATGAAATTTGTTCAGGACGGGATCAAAAAGATCTTTGTGACCCGACAGGGGCTGGAGTCGTTTCTGGGGCAACCGACCTTTAATCCCGACGAAAGATTTGCCGAAAGTCCAGGGGTCGTCACCGGTCTGGCCTGGACAAGTATGGGGGGGACGACGCTGCAGATCGAATCGACGGCGGTCAAGAGTCAATCGAAGGGGTTCAAGCAGACCGGTCAGCTCGGCAAGGTTATGGTTGAGAGTGCCGAAATCGCCTACTCATATGTGATGGCTAATCTGGAACAGTACGGGGCTGCGGCCGACTACTTTGACAGCCGCTTTGTCCATCTGCATGTTCCGGCCGGCGCCACCCCGAAAGACGGACCGTCCGCCGGCGTGACCATGGCGACCTCTTTATTGTCGATGCTCCTCTTTATCCCGACCCGGCCAAAACTCGGCATGACCGGTGAGCTGACTCTGACCGGGCATGTGCTGCCGATTGGTGGTCTCAAGGAGAAGGTGATTGCCGCCCGACGCGTCGGGCTGGAAACTCTGATCTTCCCGGAAGGGAACCGCAAGGATTTTGAAGAGTTGCCCGATTATCTCAAAGATGGACTCGAGGTTCATTACGCCAGTTGTTACCCGCAGGTATTCAAGGTCGCTTTTGCTCAGCGGGGGAAAAAGCAAAACTGTAAGAAACTGTTCAGCACTTCAATTACGGCATGAGGTCTACAGCTGTTGCCTGCGTCCAACGTTTCACTTAGCTTCCCTGCGACAACAGCCGTAGCCCACATGCTGTGCGGTTTGAGCAGGGGACTTAATGATTACAACTGTATAAACGTAAGATAAACAGGCTGGCACGCTTTATCATTAGCGCAACAATGGTGTGATCGACAGTTTTGTCGATTGACG
>JACUTX010000220.1 GCA_014859615.1 Desulfuromonadales bacterium
CGGTTCGACGGCAAAGGGTATCCGGCGATCAACGGGAGCTGGGAACAAAACATCAGCAGTCACATGACTGCCATCTCCGATGCTTTCGATGCCATGTCGACCCATCGCCCCTATTGTCGGGCTCAGGATATGGAGATATCGTTGACCAATCTTAAATACCTCGGCGGCGCACATCTCCACCCCCTTCTGACCGAAAATTTTATCCGGATCATTACCCGCTGCCGGCCCGATCTGGCCGAAAAATAAGTGATTTATCAGCAGGCTTTACAGCTGTAGCCGTACCCCGTATACTCCCTGTGTATAAAACCTACTTAGTGCAGGGTGCAACCTGCGATTGGGAGTGCCGATGACGACCACACAGAATGCCAGCCTCTCCCTCCTGAGCGAGAAGATCATCGGGTACGGGAAGGAGAATCTCGATGATATCCTCTATGTTCTGGCCGAAGCGGTCCAGACCATCACCCGGCAACGCCGCTGTCGTATCTATCTGGAAGATCTGACCCGCGGCCAGCTTGTCTGTTCCACGGTCGCCGGTCGCTATCCGGCGGCTGTTCATCAAAAAAGTTTTCCGCTGAATGCCGATACTTTTCTGGTCACCCGGGTCTATATCACTCAGGATGAAATTGAGATCAAGGATGTCGATCGACTCGAAAGCGAAAGCGCCAGGACGGTCGCCGTGAGCTTCTCTGTACGCGCCAGTTACCTGATGCCGATCCTGCATCGTGGCCGATCGCTCGGCGTCCTCTCGGTCGACAGCAGCCGCCCCGGTCGTCTCCCCGACGAAGAGCAGCGTCGGTCTCTGCGTGATTTTCTTGGCCGGATCGCCCAGACCGTCGATCAGGCGCGTAAATATCACCAGCAGATGCTCCTGGCCCGGCGTGTCGACACCGCGAAGAACCGCGAGGCGGCTCTCACCATGGTTAAATCCGCGGTTAAGCTGGTCGAAAATCTGGTCCTCGCATCGGTGCTGGTCCCTTCCCGTCCGGTCGGCGACTCATCGGAAGGGGGGTTGCAAATTCTGGCGACCTATTCCAGAGAGAAAGAGGCGCGTAAACTCTACGAAGAGGAGAAGTTGATCAATCTCGGCCCCGGAACGTCGCTCCTCTCCCGCTATATCAATCGGGACGGTGTGATTACTGATGACCGCCTGCTCCAACCACTCTTTATTTCGAAACTGGCGACCCGCTCGCTGCAGAAGCGGGTGCTGACCGAGGAGCTCGGTCTGCAATCGCTCTACGTGGTCCCGTTTTACGAAGAGCATACCCGTCGGGTCATCTGTCTGGTCAATTACTACCCGCGAGGGAGTCATATCTTTAGCGAGTTTGAGACCGGGCTCCTCGATGCCCACGCCGAAATGGCGCAACGGGTTATTCGCGAAATCGGCCACGAACATATGGAAATTCAGGTCCTCTCTGATATTAATGATCTGCTTCAGGAAAAATTTTCCGGGGTGCAGCCGTTTCTAAGCCGGATTCTGTCGAAAGCGACGGAGTTGATCGGTGCCGATACGGGGAGTATTGCCGTCGTGCGTGAGAAGGAAGGGGAGCGCTGGCTGATCATTGAGGAAGAAGACGGAAATCAGATCGGAGCCAAGAGCAAGGAGTGGTTAAAAAAGAATATTCCGCCGCTGCGGATCGGCGGTAAAGAGCTCTTGCCTGAAGAACGGAGTCTCTCCGGCCTTGTCGCCTCCAGTTGCAAACCACAGATAATCGCCGACACCCGCCTGGAAAAGGGGGGCGACACCTGTTATAAGGAGATCACCGATACGATTCGCAGCGAGCTCGCCGTCCCGGTGGTCAGCGACGGTGAAGCGATTGCTGTCATCTGTCTCGACAGTCTGCGGCCGCACTATTTCACCGAGGAACACAAACGGATTCTGCTGATTATCGAACGGCTGATCTCCCGTTATCTCGATGATCTCAAACAGATTGAGCGTCTGACCGGAGAGGTCAATCGTCTCAGCAGCGACGTCGGTTATCGGGATCCGAAAATCTCCTCCTATCATCTCGGAAATATTATCGGCAACTCAGATAAAGCGCTCGCTCTGGTCGATTATATCCAGCGCATCACCCCGCCGATCTTCAATCGCATCGTTTTGTGGAGCGGGCAGCAGCTGCGTGAAACCACGCTCGGGCTGCCTACGATCCTGATTACCGGGGACACCGGTAGCGGCAAGGAATTTGTCTTTAATAATATTTTCACCCGCCTCAATGAAATGTATCAGACCCGTTTCGGTGCGGATAAGCAGCTGCCGATCCAGAAGACCAACATCGCCGCCTACAGCGGGGAGTTGACCTATTCAGAACTGTTCGGACACAAGCGCGGTGCTTTCACCGGTGCGCACACCGATCGCAAAGGGATACTTGAAGAGGCGCAGGGCGGGGTCGTTTTTCTCGATGAAATCGGCGATGCGGATCCAAAGACCCAGGTGCAGCTTCTCCGTTTTCTCGATAATGGCGGTTTTGTCCGCCTCGGCGACAATACCACCCGCTACGCCCGGGCGCTGGTGGTCGCTGCTACCAATAAAGATCTCCCTGCACTGATTCGTAAAGGGACATTTCGTGAAGACCTCTATTTTCGCCTTTCCGAATTGTCCATCAAAATCCCCTGTCTCAACGAACGCCGCGCCGATATCCCCGATCTGGCCACGCACTTTCTCGGCCGGCTCTATCATATCTACCGTTCGCCGAATGAACCGGAAGACGCCGTCCCGACCATCACTGCCGGAGCGAGAGAACTCCTCACCCAGCATCATTACAGCGGCAATATTCGCGAAATGCGTAGTATCTTGCAGCGGGCACTTTTTTTGCGCAACGGGCGTAATATTGAAGCCGCTGAAATCCGCCATGCCATCGGCACCGAACCGCCGCTTGCAAGTGCAGTTTCAGACGTCGAACCGGTCGAAAAGCTGGTGCAGCAGACCGCCAGGCAGATCTTTGACCGGATTGTTGCCGGTGACGATACCTTCTGGAATGCGGTCTATCAGCCGTTCACTGAAAACCGGATCGCCCGTGATGTGGTCATGCAGGTCGTTGAGCAGGCCCGACGGCAAGGGAGCACCTCCATGCCGAAGATCGCACTGCTGCTCAAGGTCTGCGACCCGCACAGCAGAGAAGAGAGCGAGCAGAAGATCTTTTATCGGTTCAAAAATTTTCTCTACAAAACGATCCGGATCTCCTAGCAACCAGGGGGAAAGTTTCGATTGAATTATTTTTTTTCAACGTGCCGATCCGAAGCGCCGGAGTTGCTAATTGCACTTTTTTCACGTATATTGCTGAGGACTAAACGGATGATAAAGGAGCGTCATGGCGAGGATCCTGATCTCAAAAAATGGAGAACTGCTCAAGCAAATCCCCATCACAGCCGACCGGACCCGGATCGGTCGCGGACCGATCAACCAGCTCTGCTTCGTCGATTCGACCGTCTCCCGTTTTCATGCGGAGATCGTTCGTCGCGGTTTCTGCTATGTGATTGAGGATAAAAAGAGTGTCAACGGCACCCGCCTCAACGGTTCTTTACTGACGGAAAAAGAGATTTTGTCCGATTATGACGAAATCGTCATCGGCGAATATACCCTGGTGTTTCTCTCTGATGAGACAGATTCCCCGGTGGCGATTCACCCGGAGTCATTCGATGCGAGTGCAACGGTCTACGTTCTGCGCCGTTAGCGTTGTTCTTTTGCGAGTCTGGCGACAGCCGGTGATGTTGTCGCGCGATTCCTGGCTGGCCGTCCATAAAGTTTTCCAGAGAGGATAAAGCGAAAAGGGGGCGTGATGAATATTTTTCAGTGGGAAGAACGTTATGATATTGGTCTGCCAGAGATCGATGCTCAGCATCGGACGATGATTGATATGTTGAATACTCTCTATGCAGCCAAAAAAAGTGAACAGGCGCGGCAGGTTGTCGAAGAGACTCTCGACAGACTGCTGTACTACACCACGGTCCATTTCACCGATGAAGAGGCGGCGATGCAGAAGCTTGACTATCCGCATCTCGATAAGCAGAAGAACGAGCATGAGACTATGACGCAGCAAGTCGTCAAAATGCGCAGCAGATTGCAGCAGGGGGATGATCCGGTCGTGTTTGAATTGTTGAATTTCATGAGTGAATGGTTGAAATTTCACATCTGCGAATCGGATCGCAAATTTGGTGATTTTGTCAAAGAGCGAAAACAGCAGCTGTAGGAGAAAACAGCCGCATCATATTGTTTCCGGATAAACACCCC
>JACUTX010000012.1 GCA_014859615.1 Desulfuromonadales bacterium
GTGATGATCAGGTCGGCTCCGGCACGTTTCATTCCGAGGAGCGTCTCCATCATCACCCGGTCGCCATCGATCCACCCTTTGGCAGCGGCGGCCTTGATCATCGCATATTCACCGGAGACGTTGTACGCGACGAGTGGCAGATCAAAACGCTCCTTGATGTCGCGCAGGATATCGAGGTAGGCGAGCGCCGGTTTGACCATCAGAAAATCGGCACACTCCTGAACATCGAGCGCCGCTTCACGAAACGCCTCGATCCGGTTAGCCGGGTCCATCTGATAACTGCGCCGGTCGCCGAACTGTGGAGTTGAATCGGCAGCATCACGAAACGGCCCGTAGTAGGCGCTGGCATATTTAACCGCGTAGCTCATGATCGGAATCTGGTTGAAGCCGTTGGCATCGAGAATGTCCCGAATCGCCGCGACCCGACCATCCATCATATCGGACGGCGCGACCATGTCGGCTCCGGCCCGGGCATGCGAGAGCGCTTCGGCCGCAAGGAGCTGCAGCGTCGCATCGTTGTCGACATCCCCATCCTTGATCACACCGCAGTGGCCATGATCGGTATATTCACACATGCAGACGTCGGTAATAACCGTCAACTCAGGGACTTCAGCCTTGATGGCGCGAATCGTCTCCTGGATGATGCCGGTTTCGCTGTAGGCATCCTGACCGACGGCATCTTTGTGCTCGGGGATCCCGAACAGGATAACGGCAGGGATACCGAGGGCATGAACCTCTTTGGCTTCAGCAACGATATATTCGATCGACTGCTGATAGATCCCGGGCATCGAAACAATCTCATTTTTGATCATTTTTCCAAAGGCGGAGAACATCGGATAGATCAGATCATCGACACGCAGGTGGGTTTCGCGAACCATACGGCGGATTGTTGCGGTGCGGCGCAAGCGACGGCCGCGAAATTCAGGGAAAAACATTATGAACCTCCAAAAGGGGCTTAAATGGTTAATGTGCCTTTGTAAAATAGTTGGAGAGTGAATCGACGAGAGCGTCCAGAGTCGATGGCGTCGATTCGGCCGCTATCTTCAGATTGTGACGAACCATGGTTGCGCTGGTCAGGGGACCGATGGAGAAGAGCGGCGTCGTTCCGAGCAATTTTGACGCATCCTCGCCGAGCAGAGCGATGAAGTTATCGACCGTTGACGAAGCGGTAAAAGTGACAGCGTCGATCTCCCCGTTTTGCAGCAGTGCGCGTAACGTTTCGCCATTGGCTGGCAGCCGACTGCTGTAAGCGACCGGCGCGGCGACTCTGGCCCCGGCAGCGGTGAGCTCGCGGGTAATAATATCGCGGGCCAGTTCGGCATGCGGGTAGAGAATCCGTTTGTCGGCAACTCCGTGCTGCAACAGTTCAGCAACGACCCCTTCGGCACGAAAATCGGCGGCAACAAGATCGGCCTGCAGGCCGTACCGCTGCAACGCGTCGGCAGTTTTCGGACCGACCACGGCGACGATCGTGCCATACAGAGCCCGAACATCTTTGTTATCGACCTTAAGCCGGGCAAAAAAAGCGTCAACGGCATTAGCCGAAGTCAGAACAAGATAGTCCGTCTCGGGGAGTCGGCCGATCGCCGCATCGAGTTCGGCGTAAGAGGGGGGAGGGGTGATCTCGATCACCGGGCAACAGATCGCTTCAGCCCCGGCAGCCTCGAGTTGAGCGCTGAAACTCCCACTCTGTGCGGCGGTACGGGTGACCAGCACCCGCTTGCCGAACAGCGGCCGGTTATCAAACCAACGCAGCGATTCACGCAACGCAACCACCTCGCCGACAAAAATCAGCGCCGGCGGCTTGAAATCGGCCGATCTGACCTGCTCGACAATCGTCGCGAGGGTGCCGGTGAGCGTCTCCTGCTTTGGAGTGGTTGCCCAGCGAATCGCAGCGACCGGTGTTTTTGGGCTGCGGCCATGAGCGATCAACTGCTCACAGATGGTTTCGAGGTTGGCCATCCCCATATAAAACACCAGAGTCCCGACGGCCGTCGATAACTTCTCCCAATTCAGCGACGACATTTTCTTGGCAGGGTCTTCGTGACCGGTAACCAGACCAAGAGTTGTGGTGAAGTCCCGGTGAGTCATCGGAATGCCGGCATAAGCGGCTGCGGCAACAGCAGAGGTGACCCCCGGAACGATTTCAAACCGGATTCCGGCACTAGCCAGAGCCTGAGCTTCCTCACCCCCACGACCAAAAACAAAAGGATCCCCCCCTTTGAGGCGAACCACAACCTTTCCGGCGCGGGCCAGATCGAGCAGCAGGGCGGTTATCTTCTCCTGCGGGTAGTGGTGCATCCCCTTGCGCTTGCCGACATAGATCCGTTCGGCATCGGCCGGGGCCTGTTCAAGTAAGCAGGGGTTGGAGAGGTAATCGTAGACCACCACATCGGCCAGCTGCAGGCAGTCGCGCCCTTTGACGGTTATCAGGCCGGGATCTCCAGGACCCGCACCAACAAGATAAACGATCCCCTGCTTCATTCAAACGTCTTCTTTGCCGACGTTAAATGTTTCGTGCTGGTAGACTTCATTGAGGATTTTTCCGGCTCCCTGAATCAGCAAGTCGTCAGCGATCGATGTGCCGAGCTGCTCACACTGGTCGACCGGTCCGGTCACAGAAGTTTTCAGACACTTCACCCCTTCACAATCAGAGACAAAACCGGTCAGAGTCAGCTCGCCGTTGGCGACGGTGCCGTGACAGGCGATCGGAACCTGACAACCCCCTTCGAGACGTTTCAGAAAAGCACGCTCACCCCGTACCGCCCAGTCGGTTTCCGGATGGTTGAAAAAATCGATCAGGCTGTTGATCTCATCGTCAACGATACGGCTCTCGATCCCGAGCGCCCCCTGGCCGATGGCCGGGATGGAGATTTGAACCGGCAGATATTCGCCAATCTGAGCATCGTAGCCGAGACGGTGCATGCCAGCCGCAGCGAGAATAACAGCGTCGAGGTTATCCTCGGTCAGCTTGTGAATCCGGGTCTGTACATTCCCCCGAATATCGATCATCTGCAGATCAGGGCGCAGATGCAGCAGTTGAGCTTTGCGACGCAGAGCGCTGGTGCCGATGCGGGCGCCTTGCGGCAGCTCTTTCCAGCTGGTCACACCGGGGCGCAGAACAACGATGTCACGGCAGTCTTCGCGCTCGGTGATGCATCGCAGCGCCAGTCCTTCAGGAAAAATGGTCGGAACATCTTTCATCGAATGAACGGCGATATCAATTTCGCCGCGCAGCATCGCTTCTTCTATCTCTTTGACGAACAGCCCTTTGCCGCCGACCATAGCGAGAGGAACATCCAGAATTTTGTCCCCTTGCGTTTTAATCTTGGTCAGGGTCACTTCCATCTCCGGGTAGCGTTTTTCCAGCTCGGACTTGACCCAGTTGGCCTGCCAGAGCGCCAGTTCACTGGCACGAGTGCCGATTCGCATTACTTTTTTGGCCATTGGACTTGTGACTCCTTTATCGCTTGGTCATTAAATTCTTCGAGAGAGGCCTTCTGGTCTGCCACCGGTTCTGGCGGAGCGAGATCGAACAGAGTGCGCACGGCGTCCACATAAACGTCGCATGATGTATCGTCGCTACACTGTTTGAGCACGGTCACCGGATGGTGCAGCGCTTTATTTATAATTGCCGACGTCATCGCTTCGATCGCCTTGCGCTCTTTTGTACCGAGGGCTTCGAAACGAGACAGGGTCTTTGCGACTTCGTCTTTGCGGATCTGTTCAAATTTGCTGCGCAGTGCAACGATGGTCGGTACGACATCGAGAGTTCCGAGCCATTGGTGAAATTGATCGACTTCGGCCAAAACCAGAATCTCAGCTTTTTTTGCCTCCTTCTGCCGCTCTTTCATATTGGCCTGTATGACTTCCTGCAGATCATCGACATCATAGAGATAAATATTATCAATATCGTTGATGCGCGGGTCGATATCACGCGGGACGGCGATGTCGATCAAAAACATCGGCCGGTTGCGGCGTTTCTTGATGACCGCTTCGAGCGTAGCGTGTTCAAGTACAAAATCGGGAGCGCCGGTCGATGCGAGGACGATATCGACCTGATCAAGGTGATCGGCAAAATTTTCGAACAGGACCGGCCGGCCGCTGAACTCCAGAGCCAGTTTTTCGGCTCGGGCAAAGGTCCGGTTGGTGACCAGAACATTGGTGACCCCGTTATTGACAAAATGCCGGGCCGCCAGTTCACACATCTCGCCGGCGCCGATCAGCATGACGGTTTTATTTTCGAGCTGTCCAAAGATCTTGCGTGCCAGTTCAACGGCGGCAAAAGAGACGGAGACGGCATTGCTGGCAATTTCAGTTTCGGTCCTGACCCGTTTGGCGACGGAAAACGCCTTGTGCAAAAAACGATTGAGAATCAGGCCGACGGTCTTGAACTCTGTCGCATAGCCGTAAGCGGTCTTGATCTGACCGAGGATCTGGGGCTCACCGACGATCATCGAATCGAGGCTGGAAGCGACCCGGAACAGGTGATGGATCGCCTCCCCGCCAGTGTAGTCATAAAGATGCGGGTTGAGTTCGTCGGGCTCAATATTATGAAATTCGGCTAAAAAACGCCTGATCTGGGCCACGGCGCTCTCGGTGTCACGGCTGGTGGCGTAAATTTCGACGCGATTGCAGGTCGAAACAACCACCGTTTCAGCAATTGAAGGGAGTGTCAGGAGTTGGTGTAACGGCTCCTGCATCGCCGTCGGGGCGAACGCGACCCGTTCACGGATATGAACCGGGGCGGTTTTATGACTAAGTCCAACAACTAGAATATTCATGACGGGTTTCCGTATCGCCCTGCTTAACGAAGGCTTTTAAAGGCATCGAAACTGTGTTCGTCCGACAGCATCAGGTTGACGCCGAAAAGCGAGAAAATCAGGAAGATAAAGCCGATGATGGCAACGATCGCCGCACGACGACCGCGCCAACCGACATTCAGGCGACCGTGCAGCAATGCCGCATAAAGAAACCAGGTCACCAGCGCCGAAGTCTCTTTTGGATCCCAGCGCCAGTAGCCACCCCAGGCCTGATTCGCCCAGACTGCGCCGGTGATAATCGCCATGGTCATCAACGGAAAGCCAAAACTGAGGCAGCGGTAGTTGATGATATCGAGAATATCGAGCGAGGGGAGCCGATAATAGAGACCGGAAAAACTCTTGGTTTTCAACATCCGTTCCTGCAGCAGGTACATGATCCCGACTAAAAAGGCGAGTGTGAAGACGGCGTACCCTGCGAAAGCCAAGGTCACATGAACCGGGAACCACCAGCTGTCGAGCATCGGATTCTGGTGTGGTACTTCGTAAAAGATGACACCACCGGCAAGCAGCATGATAACCGCCAGGGGGCAGACCATAACACCGAGACTATCGAGCCGATAGCGCAGATCGATCAGCAGATAACTGCCAATCAGCATCCAGGCGAAAAAAGAGAGCGCTTCATGCAGATTCGCTACCGGCGTCTGCCCCACTTCTGCGTAGCGCGTGGCCAGGGTTGCGGTGTGAACCAGAAGACCGATAAGCAGGGTGCCGCGCGCGTAATTGCCGAGCGAGGTACGGCGCAGCAGAACATCGATCAGAAACAGAATTGTGGCCGCAATGTAGACCACCAGAGTAATCTTGTACAACATGATATTGACGCTCATGACGCCCCTTTCGGTAGATCGATATCGAAATCGGCCAAGGTGACTTGCCCTTTAAACGCGAATTCGAACAGGAGTTCAATGCCAGCCCTGTCCCCCGATTCCAGCAGTCGAATCAGCCCCCGCTCCAGAAGGAGTAATAAAATCTGCCGATTATATAAGGGGTCAGAGTCGCTTGTCAACCGCAGAGAGCGGAGCCTGGCCGCAATCTGAAGAAACAGTCCCCATCCCGGGCCAAGAGAGCGTTCTATGCTGTCGCGGATGAGAGCTGCCGCCGCCGGACTTTTCCCCGCCGTGCCAACGGCGATCGTCAAGGCATCGCGCCGCAGGAGAGCCGGCAGAGTAAAATCACTCTCCTGCGGATCATCAGCGATATTGGCCCATACCCCTCTTTTTTTTGCGGCTGCAGCGATCTCTCGATTCGTCTGAGAACTCCCGGTCGCGGCGAAGACCAGCGCCGCACCGTCGAGATCAGACGCTACAAACGAGCGGCAGATCGTGGTGATCTGTGCTGGCAGTCTCTGGATATCGGCATCCGGAGCGATCAGCACAATATCAGCGCCGGTCGGCAGGAGCGACTGCAGCTTGCGTCGACCGACCGGTCCGACGCCGACAATAACGCAGCGCCGCCCTTTGAGTTGCAGCATCACCGGGTAGTCGATCATATTTGCTCCGGGTTTTACAGGGGGGGTTAAAATCCGAACAGTTCGGCTTCAATCAGTTCACACAAAAGAATCCCGAAAAAAACCGCTCCTTCGATCCCTCGGGCAGGTGGGACTTGTGGAAAACAGAATAAATAGTCGGAATCTTTCCCGTCGCTTTCCGAACCGAGCAGCAGTTTGGCTGTACGGCACTCCAGATCACGAGCCGTCAGCAACCCTTCGCGAACCGCGGCATCATGGCGAACATCATCAAATGCCAGCACAATATCACCGGGACGGGCGATAGCGCGCAATTGGCGTGAAAAAAACTGCTCGCCCAGATTGTCGGCAATCAGGGCGGTCGCCAGTGTGGTATTTTGACAGAGATCGATGGCTGGCAGCATCGGACGATCATGTGCCAGGCGGTGTGCCAGCAGATTCGCAACCAGTGTAGCGACCGTGCCGAGATTTCCACTTGCCATAACGAGGAGACGACCGTCACCGTGAAATGCCCGGACGACTTCCTGGCCAAAATCCTGAATTGCCTGAGTATGATTGAGCAGAATTTCATTCAGCAGAAATTTCTGATCCTCGGCTGTTCTTGTCAGTTTATCGTAGATCATCACCACCTCATCCGTTATACTTTTCTGCGACATAATAGAAACCATGAGAGAGCCTGTCAAGAACAGTGACCCGCGATGAATTAGAAGTTGATTTTTTTGGTCTGTAAATTATGCTTGGCAGTAGAGTTGACGTCTCATAAAATAACTGCTATCCCTTCAAACCCGATAACGGATAGATAAAAGGAGAAGAACATTATGGCGAGTGACAAAGTGATTCAACTGACTGATGATTCGTTTGAAACCGAGGTGTTGAAATCCTCGACCCCGGTATTGGTCGATTTCTGGGCAACCTGGTGCGCGCCGTGCAAGGCGATCGGTCCGCTTCTCGATGAACTGGCAGAGGAGTATGACGGTAAAGTGAAGATTGCCAAAGTGAACGTCGATGACAATCAGGCGACCCCCGGCCAGTTCGGAGTGCGCGGTATTCCGACGCTGATACTGTTCAAGGATGGTCAAATCGTCGATCAGGTCGTTGGCGCCGTGCCAAAAAATCAGCTCGAAGGGTTGTTGCAGAAAGTCCTCTGAGCATCAAAAGTGGTCGATATCGCTGTTGCAACGGGCCCGTCAGACGTGTCGGGCCCGTTGCTGTTTTAACTCTACTCTTCCGGCGATTCTGACATCTTGCGCAGCTGACGAAAAATGTCGCGATACGATTTTTTATCCCCGGTCGTATGAACATTACGGGCCAGCCTGGCCAGTTTATTGTGGTGAATCAAAGGATAACTCTGGTTAATTTCGAGCAAGGCTGCGTCGAAGGTTGCCTGCGTGCAGAGCCGATCGCGCAGCTGTTCAAGCTCGTGAAAAGCCTGCGTCTGCTGCTGATGGGCCTCATTATCGTCGCTGAGAAAGGCGTCGATTTCGTCGAGACGATCATAACGTCTGAGCCGGGCAGCAAAATGTTTGATCTGCCGTTTGCGCGAACCGTGCCCTTTGGTAGCGCGAGCCAACAAAAGCTCCTGCAGCAAGGCAGCGTCAAGCGGCAAGCTGCCGAGAGCCGATTCCGAAAGCTCTGTCAGCTGCAGTGCCGTCTCTTCAATCGCCTTGGCGACCCGCTTGGCTTCAGTGCGCCCCCGCCCTTCCTGTTTTTTCTCGTCCGGTTTGATCTCTTCTTGTCCCGGTTCATCTTTCATCAGAATCTCTTTCGACTGTCGAGCAGAATGGTAACCGGTCCGTTGTTGACCAGAGTGATTTGCATATCGGCCTGAAAGATGCCGGTGGCGACGCTTACGCCTCTGGCCTGGAGCCCGGCAACAAAGGCCCGGTAGTAGAACTCTGCCTCTTGCGGCGGAGCAGCATCGGTAAAGCCGGGTCTTCTCCCTTTGCGGCAATCGGCCAGCAAAGTAAATTGTGAGACGACAAGGATGCTTCCGGCGACATCGGTCACTGATCGATTCATTTTTCCGGCAAAGTCTTCGAAAATGCGCAGAGTGACCGTTTTGTCGAGCAGACTGTTCAGATCGCTCTCATCATCCCCCCGTTCCACGCCGAGCAGAACCAGCAGTCCGGCGTCGATGGTGCCGACAATCTTGCCGGAAACTTCGACTTTCGCCGCTGTAACCCGTTGCAATACGGCACGCATCCCGGGGTTATTTCTCCCCGGCCAGGCTGCGGAGCAGGGCGATGTTACGCAAGTCAAGACTGTTATCGTCACCCTTGGGTGTCTCAAGGACTTTTGGCACGTTAAAAAAACGCTGATCCTGCATCAGGGCCCGAAACCCTTCGACGCCGACAGCTCCTTCGCCGAGCTGTTCATGACGGTCGACACGTGACCCGAGCCCCTTTTTACTGTCGTTGATATGAAAAGCTTTGATTTTGTCGCAACCGATTATCCGATCGAATTCATTCATAACTGAACGGTACCCTTCAGCCGTGGTCAGATCATAACCGGCAGCCAGAGCATGACAGGTATCGAAACAGATTCCGAAATTACCCGCTGGAACTTTTTCCATGATCGTTGCGAGATGCTCAAATTTATAGCCGAGGTTACTCCCCTGGCCAGCGGTGATTTCAATCAAAACCCTGACTGTGGGTGGAGCTTCCTGAAAAATTTCACGAAAAGCATCGGCAACCCGTTCAATACCGACCGTTTCACCGGTGGTGAGATGGGAGCCGGGGTGCATCACCAGATCCGACAGGCCGAGCTGGGCGCAGCGATTGAGTTCATCAATAAAGGCGACCTTCGATTTCACCCACTTTTCATCATCAGGAGCCGCGAGATTGATCAGATAACTGTCGTGAGCGATGATCGGTCCGATCGAACTCGCTTTCCAGGCAGTTTTGAATGCCTCGACGCTTTGTGGAGTGATCGGTTTGCCGCTCCACTGATTGGCATTTTTGGTAAAAATCTGGATCGCCGTGCAGCCGAGCTCTTCACCGCGGCCGATGGCGAGATCGATCGACCCGCTGATCGAGACATGGGCACCGATCGGCTGTTTTGTCCTTGCTGAGTTCATAAATTGACCCATCTTATTCTTTTGTCGTCTTGCGCTTGTCGGTACAGATCGCCGGGACAACTTTTCCACCGCGCTCTTCGTAAATCTGAATATTGGAGACCGCAGCACCATAGCCGTTACCGGCACCAAAAGCGATGGTCTGGAAGACTTTCATCCCGTCGATACAGAGAATACGATCGGTTGAATGCCCTTTGACGACGCGGCTGATATCGCTGTTATGCTCCTGCTCCCTGATTTTTGCCGAAGCGACCGTCACAGCTAGCAGAAGAATGAGCAGGGTCAACAGATAACGTAATATAATTTTTTCAGATCGCATATTCTACTCCTTTTATACCCCTTTCAACCGGGTTTCGGGGCTCACTCGCAGACTCTCCGGCTTTTGCGTCCATTGCCAGACAGCTTCGGCTGCTGCCGCCGCAGTATCGACCTGAAGATTAAAGCCCGGCACTTTTTTCCCATCCTGAACCAGAATCGTCTTCATGCCAAGCGTTCTGGCCTGATTCAGATTGGCGGAACAGTCCTCAATCATGATGCATTCCCGGGCCGGAATACCGAGACTCTGCAGAACTCCGTGATACGGCTCGGGGTTTGGCTTTGGCTGGTAGGCAGCGATACGAATATCAAAAATCTGCGCAAACTGCTCGGCAATCCCCAGAGCGAGTAAAACCCGCTCGGCGTGCTGGCGTGAGCCATTGGTAAAGATATAGCAGGGGATCTGCAGTTTGGCCAGATTCTGCTGCAGAATCTGATCCGGCCTGAGCCGGGCTGTAACGTCGACGTCATGAACATAGTCGAGGTACGACTCCGGATCGATATTGTGATGACGAATCAACCCCTGCAGGGTTGCTCCATAATCGTGCCAATATCGTTTTCGCAAACCGTCGACTTCGTCCGCCGGAATTCCGGCAATCTCAAGCATAAAACCGTTGATGCGGACATCGATCAGAGCAAACAGGTTGAGCCCGGGGTGATACAGAGTATTGTCGAGATCGAAAAGAACAGCGTTCATGATCCGATGCACTCCGTCGGTTTCAGGGCCTGGCGAATCTTCTCTATCTCCGTGCGATACTGTTCGGGCGTCAGGACTTTATCCCGATGGAGTTCGCTCCAGATCGGTCGTGGCCAGAGGGGATCGGTGTCGAAGCGCGGGACAAGATGCCAGTGCATGTGCGGCACCATGTTGCCGAGCAGCTCATAGTTCATTTTGGTCGGCGTGTAGACCTGATAGAGTGCGCCAGCAACCTGATTAACCTCTTCGATAAGCGCCTGACGGGTCTGCTGGTCGAGATGAAAAAGTTCGGAGTAATGTTCGCGGGCGATGACAAAGGAGTACCCGGGGAAAAACTGATCTCGATTGAGCTGAACGAAACTGTGCTCAAGCTCGATGATACGCAAATCCGGTTCGTCCTGCCAGCGGCGGCACATGATGCAGGCTGTCATAAGTCAAAGAACTCCCCGTGAAAGACTTCCGTGGCCGGGCCGGTCATAAAAACATCACCAGCTTCACTCCACTCCAACTGCAAGGAGCCACCGCGCAGACAATTCGTAATGCTCCGCTCAGTCCGGCCACTCAGCACACCAGCTACAGCGACGGCCGACGCGCCGGTACCACAAGCCAGGGTTTCACCCGCACCCCGCTCCCAGGTCCGCTGTTTGACCTCACTGCGCGAGATCTGTTCAACAAATTCGACGTTAATCCGATTCGGAAACATCGGATGTTTTTCGATCACCGAACCGTAATATTCGACGGCAAAATCATCGAGCTGATCGACGAAAATAATACAATGCGGGTTCCCCATCGAGACGCAGGTGATGGCAAAAGTGCGATCGAGAATGTTGAGTGGCTGGTCAACAATAATTGTCTCAGTATCCGTCAGAACAGGAATTTCGGCCGGCATCAGTCGCGGCATTCCCATATTGACCCGCACCCGATCGACCTTATGATCGGAGCCGAAGTAAAGTTTCAGCGGGAGAATTCCGGCTTTGGTCTCAATCCGGATTTCATCCCCGGTAACGAGACCGGAGTCAGCACTGAATTTGGCCACGCAGCGGATACCGTTGCCGCACATCTCGGCTTCACTACCATCGGCGTTGAACATCCGCATCCTGACATCGGCTACTTTTGAGGGGAGAATCAGAATCAGCCCGTCGGAACCGACGCCGAAGTGGCGATCAGAAACAGCGACAGCAAGCTTTTCCGGCTGATCAACCTGTTCTTCAAAACCGTTGATATAGACATAATCGTTCCCGGCCCCGTGCATCTTGATAAATTTCATGATTGAGCCTCCACAAACTTGGCTGAACATTCTACAGCGAATCGTCCGGTTGCGCCAAGAAAAAGCTATATTTTGTTTTCACCCGCTTGACACTCTATATCCCTCCACGTATCAATGTCTGATATAATATTACAAACTTTAAAAAAACTGAAAGAGGTCTCTTTTATGGCATTTAACTTGATAACGAAAATTTGGCAGACAGGTTCCCTCGAATGGTGGGGGATGATCGATGGTGCAGATATTTATCTCGGCTGCCGGGAGTTTCCACAGCCGCCGGAGGAAGGGGACGAGTGGATTGTGAAATCGACCGGTGATATGTTTCGGATCGTTGCAGGCGAAATTGTCAAGACAGGACATAGAGAAGTTTCTCCTGAACCATGGGAGGTTTAATGATGCCCCTGACTATAGTTCAACTGCCGCTCCCTGATCTGACCAATTTTTCTTATCTGGTCTATTGCGAAGAGAGCCGTAAAGGGATAGCGGTGGACCCTTCTTTTGTTCCACAGGTGGTGCTGCAGGCTGCGACCGAACTGGAGGTGGAGCTTCTCTATTTGGTTAATACACATGGGCACAGGGATCATATCGAAGGGAACCGTGCGGTCATGACCGCTACCGGTGTTCAGCTTGCAGCTCATCCGGCGGATCTCCCGGATGCCGACCGGCAGCTGGCGGATGGTGATCTGATAAAAATCGGGAACGGCTCGATCGAAGTTCTACACACTCCCGGCCACTCCCCCGGTTCAATTGTATTGAAGACCGAAGATGCGGTGTTGACCGGGGATACCTTGTTTGTAACCCGGTGCGGGCGGGCTGATCTCCCGGGGAGTGAAGTGACCCAGATGTACGAGAGCCTCCAGCGTCTGAAGCGATTACCTGCTGCAATGCGCGTTTTTCCCGGCCATGATTACGGGCCACAGCCTGTTTCGACAATCGGTCAAGAACTTGAGCAGAACGATTATTTACGCTGTCCCGATCTGAAAAGTTTTATCCGGTTACGGATGGGATAGGATCCTGTAATCGACACGATTTTGTAAAATTGCACAAAATGACAGCTACTGAAGCAAACAAAACCGGGCCCGGCCATTTCAGTCGGACCCGGTTTTAGCTTGTACGGTTTGTCAGCCGTTTTACAGCTCGTCATCGTCGAAACTGAAGGAATCTTCGCCGTCGAAATCGAAATTGCCTGAATCTTCTCCGAGACCAAACGGGTCATCAACCGGTTCAGGGGCCGGAGTCGGAGATGAATTGCGATCGGCCTTCGCAGCGACCGGCCCTTCATCTTCGTTAAAATCGAATTCAGAATTATCTTCAACAGTGGCGACTGCCCCGGCACCGCTCGCAGCGGTAGCAAAAAGAACGGATCGAATAGCATGCTTTTCTCTATGTTCAGACAGATCCTTGCCGCACTTTTTACAACTGTCTAAGTAGTCGAAGCTGGTGTAATTGCATTTTGGACATTTCACAGTTTAGCTCCTTTCAGCTGGGCGTTTCGCTTCTATTCAGCGAGCACCAAAATCTCCATAAAGATACTGTAAAACGGCTGAAACCGCAAAACCGGCAGTCTCAGTGCGTAGAATTCGTGAGCCGAGATGGACAGGAATAAATCCATACGACTGTGCCAGTTCCGCCTCTCTGGATGAAAAACCCCCTTCCGGGCCGACCAGCAGAGCAATTTCTCTTGGGGGGAGTTGCGTCAGGGCCTTGTTCAGCGGCTCATTCCCATCTTCCCAGAGCATCAATTTCAGTTCAGCATCACAATCCGCCAGCACTAAAGATAAAGGGCGTGGCGAATCGCACCTGGGCAAGGTCGGACGACAGCTCTGACGAGCCGCTTCATCTACTATCCGTTGCCAGCGCCGCTGTTTGTTCACCTCCCGGTCAGAGGCTGGTGCCGGAATACTCCGTTCACTCCAGACCGGACAGAATCTGTCAATCCCGAGTTCCGTCCCTTTCTGGAGGATCATCTCCATCTTGTTCCCTTTTGGGAGCCCCTGAATCAGGCAAATCGGAACGGCCTGTTCCTTGATCAGCCACCGTTCAATGATCCGGGCTTCGCCGCTGCGTCTCTGCAGCCTGTCAATGATGCAGCGATAGTGACTGCCGCTGCCGTCGAGAAGAAGAATTTCGTCCCCTTTGACCAGACGCAGAACGGTACCGATATGGTTAGCCAATTCTGTCGGGAGGGTGACCATACCGTTCTGAATCGCGTCCGCCGGGACAAAAAATTGCCGGGACATTTAGACTGCAGCTCTTTGATAAAGCATGCAGCACCAGTCGGCATCATAAGTCACAGTCGGTTCAGAAAGTCCGTATCCGCAAAAGCCTTCGCGAACCATTGCCTCTTTTTCACGAAGAATCCCGGAGAGGAGCAGCGTCCCGCCGGTCGCCAGACGACCGATTAAATGCGGGGCGAGACGAATATTCTCTTCGGCGAGAATATTGGCAATAACGATATCAAAGGAGCTGGCGAGAGTTTCGAGCGGTTCGGCCGTCACTGTAATCCGATCAGCGGAACCGTTCCCAGCAATATTGTCACGGGCAATCTGGCACGCTTCCTCATCAATATCGATGGCCAAAATCCGGTCTGCTCCAAGACCGGCCGCAGCCATGGCGAGGATACCCGATCCGGTACCGACATCGAGCAGACTCTCCGGAGTCTCTGTCTCAAACAGTTCTGCGATCGCCTGAAGACAAAGGCGGGTTGTTTCGTGAGTGCCGGTGCCAAAAGCCATCCCCGGATCGAGGTTGATCACAACCTCTGCGGCGGCGACGGTCCACGCTTCCCAGGTCGGCTTGACAACCAGACGCGACCCAAAGCGGGTTGCAGTGAAATGCTGCTTCCACCCTTCAGCCCAGTCTTCCTGATGCACCGTGCTCTGCTTCAACTGTACAATGTCCCAGCCGGGGTAAGAGTTTTGCAGTTCATGGAGCTGTCGGGTAAGTTGCTTGACATCAGACGTCTGCGGGAAATAAGCCTTGATATTGTAATAGTCCGGTATCTCTGCGTCAGGATCCGGCAGGACAAAAGTGTCGAGATCGCGTTCTTCAACATTCACCCCGAGACAACCAAGAGAATGGAGTTCGGCGGCAATCAGATCGGCGAGGTCAGAAGGGACTGGAAATGAGAGTTCGAGCCATTGCTTTTTCATGCTCGATATTTAGCAGACTCGCAGGCGCAAAAGCAATAAAAACCTTGACATAGTAATATTGCCAAGGCATAAAGTATGTAATATTTAATTAAAATATGTCCCTGTTAAGGTGGTTACTGCTGTTTTTCAAGCATCGGCTCAGAACCGTTTTTTTGAGTCGGTGGCATCATCATCAGGCAGAGAAAAAGTGGAATCCGCTCTGGAACAAATAACGGAAAGTTATCAGAACGTTTTTATCCTTTCTGACGCAACCGGTGAAACCGCAGAAAAGATGGTCATGGCGGCTCTCTCCCAGTTCACAAACCGGGAAATTCGCCTGAAGAGATTCAGTCATATCCGGACCAAAAATTCTGTTTATGAAGTTTTGGATGAGGCGCTGAATCAACAAGCGCTGGTTATCTATACGACGGTTAATCGCCAGATGTCACGGATGATCCATGATGAGTGCAGCTCTCTCGGTCTGCCGAGCCTCGATCTGATTACACCCTTGCTGATGCAGTTATCTGAGTTCATCGGGCGTGTTCCAGGTGAAACGCCCGATCTTCTTCACGGTGTGGATGATGCCTACTTCAAACGGGTAGAAGCGCTTGAATTTACAATCAAGCACGACGATGGGCAGGATGTCCGCCATCTGGAAAAAGCTGATATTGTTTTAACCGGCATCTCCCGAACCAGTAAAACACCGCTCTCTGTCTATCTGGCTCACCGTGGATGGAAGGTTGCAAACGTCCCGTTGGTTAAAGGTGTCGAACCGCCGTCTGAGCTGTTTGCCGTCGACCCATCACGGGTGGTCGGTTTGACAATTGATCCGCAACGTCTTGGTGAGTTGCGTGCAGCACGGTTACGCAACCTGGGGCAGGATTCGAAGTTGGCGTACGCTGATTATGAAGAGATTCTCGAAGAACTCAATTTTTCCAAAAAACTGTTCCGTCGAAACTCCTGGACCATCCTTGATGTGACCGGCAAAGCGGTAGAAGAGACAGCTAACGAAGTTCTGGTAAAACTAAAACTTAAATAATTCATTCTTATTGTTACGCCGTCATTTTTCGAGCAGCTTTATTTATAATCATGGAGGATGTAGAGATGAAAATACTGGTTGTCGAAGACGAGAAGAAGGTCGCCAGTTTCATTAAGCGTGGACTGGAAGAAGAGGGGTACACCGTCGAGTTGGCTCAGGATGGTGAAGAGGGATTGAAGATGATCGAGGGAGGGAGCTATGATCTTATCCTGATGGATCTTATGCTCCCTAAAATGGACGGCTTGCAGGTTATTCGGCAAATGCGTGCGCAGAGTGTACGGACTCCGGTACTCTGTCTGACCGCCAAGGATAAAGCGGACGACATTGTCTCCGGCCTCGATTCTGGAAGTGATGACTATCTTACCAAACCGTTTGCCTTTATAGAACTGCTGGCTCGTGTTCGGGCCCTGATCCGGCGCGGTTCGAGCGAGCGGGGCGCGGAGCTGACGTTCGCCGATCTGCGTATTGATCCGGTCAGCCATAAGGTTTGGCGTGCACAGACAGAGATCGATCTGACCTCCAAAGAGTATGCACTCCTCGAATATATGATGCAGCATCCGAACGAGACCCTGACCCGGAGCATGATCGCTGAGCATGTTTGGGATTACACTTTTGATTCCTTTACCAATATCATCGACGTCTATGTGAACTACCTGCGCAAGAAGGTTGATCGCGACTTTGAGAAAAAGCTGATTCATACTGTTCGGGGAATCGGGTACGTCCTCAAGGAGGGGTAATTGTTCCTTGGTTCAATCCGTCAGCGGATAACAGCATGGTACTTTCTGTCTCTTATCCTGATTCTGCTGGCGGTCAGCATCTTCTGGTATCTGATCCTGTCGCACACTCTGATTCTGCAGATTGACAAGAGCCTGCAAGAGACCGCCGATATTGTCGAAATTGGCCACTTGCAGCAGCTTGGTGTCATTGATGCGGAACAAGCGTGCGCGATTCTCGAAGTATACAGCTACAGTCAGGATTGGCTCGGTTATGTCCAGCTGCGTGACCCGGCAGGGAATCTTGCCTGTATTATTCAGGGAGTCAATGGTGCGCCTCTCCCTTTTAGTGCAGAAGCGCAAAAATCAGTCCAATCCGGTGTTGCGCATTATGAAACGGAATCCGAATTTTCCTCTTTTCCGATCCGGATCCTCTCCGTTCCGATCTATCGTCAAAAAGAGATTGTTCGTGTTTTACAGGTAGGACAAAGTTCCTTCGGGGTGCAGCAGATTCTCAGCGATCTGCGCGCCATCTCCTTTTTTCTCAGCCCGATTGTTGTGCTGATGCTGACCGCTTTTGGCTGGTTTCTGGCCGGAAAAGTCCTCTCCCCGATTGTCGATATTACCGCGACTGCACAAAAAATAACCGCCGAAAAACTGAACCGACGTCTCCCCGTCAGCGAAGCTGATGACGAGATCGCCCAGCTGGCACAAACCTTCAATTTAATGCTTGCCCGTCTGGAAGAGTCATTTTTGCGTATCCGGCAGTTTTCCGGTGATGCCTCACATGAACTGCGCACGCCATTGGCGATTATCAAGGGTGAGACCGAAGTTGCACTCCGATGGGCCAAGAATGAGGCAGAACTGCGCATGGCTCTGGAGTCGAATCTCGAAGAGATCGACCGCATGGAACGGATTGTCAGCGACCTCCTCTCACTGGCCCGCAGCGATGAATCAAAGCTTCATCTCGATATTGCCAGCTTCAGCCTGACTGATCTTCTGCAGGATATCTGGATGAGTGGAAAAGTTCTGGCGGAGCAGTCGGGGCATACGGTCCATCTCGATCATGCCGTTACTTCAGAAATTTATATCAATGGAGATCAGCTGCAACTCTATCGGGTCATGATCAATATTCTGACAAATGCTTTAAAATATACCCCCGCAGGCGGCCGTATC
Source organism: Desulfuromonadales bacterium (assembly GCA_014859615.1). Lineage (GTDB taxonomy): Bacteria > Desulfobacterota > Desulfuromonadia > Desulfuromonadales > UBA2294 > Kmv16. The sequence goes on from JACUTX010000012.1 coordinate 17,694, forward strand.
GATATTCGACTCTCCGTGCAGGACGAGTGTGCCCTGATCCAGCTCAGCGATACCGGTCTGGGGATCGCCCCGGAAGAGCTTCCACACATTTTTGAACGTTTCTACCGTATCGATTCAGCCCGGAACCGGGATCAGGGGGGGACGGGTCTCGGCTTAGCGATCGTCAAGGCGATCGTCGCAGCGCATGACGGAACAGTCTCTGTTGCGTCCGTTGTTGGTCAAGGATCAACCTTCTCCATCTCCCTCCCCTTAAGCGGTCCGGTATTAAAAATTTAATCCGCCTGAGCCTCTCTTTGCACCGCTGTTGACAACACTCTCAGCGGTGATTAAATAGAGACGGACATTTGCCCATCAGTCGGCTGCTTAGCGTACGGCCGTAGTCAGGAAAGGATAATTATCATGTCGTGGTATAAGATCTTTCTGTCATTTTTGTACACAATTTTGTTTATCTGCTTAAGTGCGACGACGTCGTTGTCGGCGTTACCTGAATTTGTCGATATGGCACAGAAGTTAAAACCGACAGTTGTTAATATTAATACGACAACGACAACCAAGCTTCAACCGTTTGGCCGCCCCGGGCAGGGGGGGCGGGGGAACGAGCTTTTCGATGAATTTTTTGATCGATTTTTTGGCGGGCAACAGAACGGAACGCGCGAGAGGCATTCTCTCGGCTCGGGGTTTGTCATCGATGCACAGGGACATATTGTAACAAACGCTCATGTGATCGACGAGGCGGATGAGATTAATGTCACTCTTTCAGATGGACGATCTCTCTCTGCGATCGTTGTCGGCGCTGACAAAAAGCTCGACCTCGCCCTCTTGAAAATCGAAGCTGGAAATTCGTTACCGATTGCCCGTCTGGGTGATAGCGATGCGCTTAAAGTCGGTGAGTGGGTGCTGGCGATCGGGAACCCGTTCGGCCTTGAGCAGACCGTAACAGCCGGAATCGTCTCCGCCAAAGGGCGCGTGATCGGCGCCGGTCCGTATGACGATTTTATTCAGACCGATGCCTCGATCAATCCGGGGAATTCAGGCGGGCCCCTGTTTAATACCGCTGGCGAGGTGATCGGTATCAACACCGCTATCATTGCCCGGGGGCAAGGGATCGGTTTCGCTATCCCGGTGAACGTTGCACGCCTGGCGATTTCCCAACTTAAGGAGACGGGGCAGGTGACACGCGGCTGGCTCGGTGTCTCGATCCAGGTCGTTGATGAGAATCTGGCAGAATCTCTTGGTCTCGATGCGGTTGGAGGGGCCCTGGTCACTGAAGTTTTCACCGGTTCTCCAGCAGAAAAAGCCGGCTTCAGGCGACAGGATGTCATCGTCGCTTTCAACGGTACGACGATAGAGCATGTCCGTGATTTACCACGAATTGTAGCGGCTACTCCGGTTGGAGAGACCGTCAAGGTGACAGTGATTCGCAACGGAAAAAAAGTCAGATTGCAGGCTGTCGTCAGCAAGATGGATGAAGAGCAGGCGCCCGTCGCTTTGAATCAGCAACCGGGCAACTCGCCGGCCGGGATCGTTGTTGCCGATATCACCCCGGAACAGGCCGACAGATTTGGAGTGACACCGGGGAAAGGGGTCATTATTACCAGGATTGACCCAGGCTCGGCGGCAGTCAGTGCAAATTTGCGGCCGGGTGATGTCATTCTGGAAATCAATAGTCGATCGATCACAACGGCAAAGGAATTCCAGCAAATGCTGGCCCGACTGAAAGGGAAGAAGCCTTTACTGCTGGTTAAGCGGGGGAAACAGTTTCACTATACGACCTTTTTGGTCACCCCATAATGTCCGGTGGGAGGATTCAAGTCAACGTCGACTTTTTAAGTCTATAGCTATCCCGACGGGTAGCCTGACATCAATCAGTGTAACTTACAGGTACTCTGTGTGCATTCACACAGTGCGCTCTCTGGATCGCTGTGCTAGATTCTCCAGTTATGAAACTTACCCTGAAACATCAGATAATTCTCGCCCCGACGGTCGTTCTGTTATTGATGGCGTTGCTGCTCGGGTTTATGCAGTACAGTTACTGGGAGCTGACCCAGAAAAGAGAGGCGGCCAAACAGCTTGGCACTGTTTTTATGGCGCTTGGAGAGGCTGATCTGGCGACACAGAGAATTTACAGGCTCTCGGTTCTGCTTGGTCGAGAGCCGCTTATCGATGGTTCCAGAGTTACAGAACTGAAAATGCTGCACGATCATCTCGCACAGTCTACCGAGCGGATCAGCCGTAACCTCGAAATGCCGAAACGGGACCAGAGTCGTCTGCGTGAAACGGTAGAACGTCTCGATCCTGTTCACGGTTTTGATGCTGAGCGATTTGTCGATGCTATCAACGATCTGCGCCCTCTTTTTATCGGTTTTTCCGAGCAGATGCAGCGGCGGAGGGCTGAACTTCTCAATGTTAACTCCAATGACATCGACGAATTGGTTGCTCAAACAACCTTAGTCTCAATCGTTTTTCTGGGGGCGGCATTTGTCCTCGGTGTTTTTCTCTCTCTCTCTCTTTCCCGGCGGATTTTATGGCGCATCAAGAGTCTGTCCGAGAGTGCCCGGCGGATTGCAGCCGGGGAGCTGATTCCGCCTGCACCACCGGAAGAGATTCACGATGAGCTGGATGAATTGACCTTATCTATCAGCCGGATGTCCGACAAGTTGATCCGTGTGGTCAGTGCTGAAAAGCTTCTGGAGGGGGCCGAGGACGAGAGACGTCGGCTCGCCATGGATATTCATGATCAGACCCTGGCGGATCTCGCTTCGATCAAGCGCGGACTAGAAAAGCTGAAACATGAGTCAAAATGCGCCAATGAAGCTTCTTTGCTTGAAGCTGAGATGATTCGAGCCATCAGTAATCTGCGTGAAGTCATGGATAATCTGCACCCGCAGACCCTCGACATTCTTGGCCTCGGCGCAGCGCTTGAATCGCATCTGGAACGACATTTCAGCGACACCGGGCTTCCCGGGTATCATTATGTTCAGACCGACAGGGTCGACCTGATCAAACTCTCTCGATCGGTCAGTCTGGCTCTTTATCGCATCACCACCGAAGCGGTGCACAATGTTGTCCGTCATGCTGGCGCCAATCGTTATGAAGTTCTGCTCGATGTAGTCGATCACCATTTCACTCTTTCTGTCGAAGATAATGGTAAAGGGTTTGATTATAGACAGGTCGCCGAAGGAGACCATCGTGGATTGCGTAATATTTGCGAGCGAGCCAACGCTATCGGTGCTAAAGTCTGCTGGAAACCGTCGCGTTTTTCGAGCGGTACGCGATTTGAGTTGAATTTGCCGCTTGAGGAGAAATAGTCATGCAGGAACGGATTCAGATCATTGTTGCCGAGGATAATCCGAAAGATTTTGAATTTCTTGAGGTTCTGTTATCCGAATGGGATCTGCACCCGCTGGTGGTACGCGCTCCGAATGGACTGGAAGCGCTCGCCCTCGCCCTGAAGCAAGAGAACCCACTGGTCATCAGTGATATTCAGATGCCGGAGATGAACGGGGTCGAGTTCGCACGGCGTTTATGGGAGAAAAAGCCGGCAGCGCGCATTGTGTTCTGGAGCCAGTTCAAGGACGAAATGTATGTCCGCTCCCTGCTGAAGATTGTTCCGCCGGAGACCGTTTACGGTTATATCCTGAAGTCGAATACGAAAGAGCGGATTCTTTCCGCAATCCAGACGGTTTTATACGATGAGCAGTGCTGGATCGACCCCGAAGTGCGCAAGGTGCAGGGGGTGACCGGGCACAGACAGACAGCTCTCTCCGATATCGAATACGAGGCGCTGGCCGACATTTCACTCGGCTTGACTGATAATCTTATCGCCCAGCGCCGTTATTTATCGCGTCGCGGGGTACAGAGTCGCCTGAATTCACTCTACAGCAAACTTGCTATCGACCAGGAACAGTTTCATAGTGACAAGTTCGGTGATGCCCTGAATTTGCGTAATCGAGCTGTTGCCGTCGCCCTGCGTCGTGGTCTGATCAATTCTTTCGAGCTTGAAAAGGAAGAGGCCGAGTTTCAGAAATGGTACGCACGCTTCACGCGCTCGAACTGATTCATCCCCCTCATCAGGGATCAACATGATTGAAAATCGCCCGGTAACACCATTACGCACCGTTAAAATCTCCCGTCATGAGCTTCGAGCCATGGCTCGTCTGGTTTATACCGTTGAGCGTCTCTCTGCTCTTTCCGCATACCGCGCGGCACTTCTGCACGAACTACCGGAGGTAGCCCGGTTTAACCCCGGTCACGCTTCGGTCATGATGGGGTACGATTTCCATCTCGGAGCCGATGGCCCGAGTCTTATCGAAGTCAACACCAACGCCGGGGGCGGATTACTTGCACTGCAAGCAGCTTCCCCACTAAGCGAAACCGCTTTTGTCACACTCGACAGGCGGCTTAAGGCCCGTTTGCGCCGGATGTTTGCCAATGAAATTCGTAACTTTTCAGCTGGCCGCAGCGCTCAGCCGACAAATGTGGTGATCCTGGATGAAGAGCCGGATTCACAGTTTCTTTATCCGGAAATGCAAGCCTTTTACAATTTTTTTGTGGAGTGGGGGTGTTCTGCGGCTATCGCTGATCCAAAGGAGTTACTGGCTGGCACAGAAGGTGTCTGGCATCAAGGGAAACGGGTCGATTTAATTTACAATCGACACTGCGATTTTTACCTTGAAACGGCGGTACTTTCCGGCCTGCGGCAGGCGTATCTGCAAAAAACCGTCTGTCTGACTCCAAATCCGTTTTATTATGGACTTCAGGCTGACAAGCGGCGACTCTGCTTCTGGTCCGACCCTGAAGCGCTTGCGAAGGTCGGTCTTGATCAAACTGGAATCGACCTGTTGCAAAGTCTGGTGCCAAAAAGCCGGATGTTTGGTTCTTTCGACCCGGCTCTCCTCTGGGCTGAGCGTAAACAGTGGGTTTTCAAGCCTGCAACCCAGCATGCCAGTCGTGGCGTTCTGGTCGGCGCTAAAATGACCCGAAATCGCTATCAGGAGCTCACCGCTGACACCATCGTCCAGCGTTATGTCCCCCCCTCTATAAACACCTTGGGTGAGAATCAATTCAAAACAGATTTTCGTCTCTTCACTTATCGAAACGGACTGCTCGGCATCGCTGCGCGTCTCTATCGTGGACAGGTCACCAACCTGCGGACTGAAGGGGGTGGATTTGCAGCCGTCAGCTTGTCTGACTAAAACCGCCGGATATGAATCACGTTTTTAGTCTTTTACAAAAACGATCTGCCACACACCACTTATTCGCTTATCTGATCGATTATCTGAGCTACTTTTATTCCCTTCATTTTAGTCTGCACCCCCGACTGATTTGCACGAGAGGCTCTTTCTGACACTGGCAGCATCAAGAGTTGTCGTAACAGATATTTTTCTATCATTTTACGCCCTGATATGTTTTTATCTCTTTTTTGACTTCACAGACGCCGTCTCGATTATCTGGTATGCTTTCACGAAACGTGTGAATCTTGTTATCTCTTTAATTGGGGTTTTATGCAAAAATTCAGGGTAAAGCTGCACGGTCGCAATTTTCTGCTTAATTTTGACGGTGAGTATAAAAAATTCGGCTTTCATGCAACTCGCTTTGTCTCTGCTACAAGTCGTTCCGAAGCCGAGAAGATAGCGATTATTCAGATCCACCAGTACCATGCAATCAGAGATGGGCGTGCCAATGAGGGGACTGATTCGCCTGTAGTTAAAATTACAGATGCCAGACCGATCGGTTTTTTGCGCTCTCTCTTTTTCAATACATCAGATAAATTCAACTTTTATCCGGAAGAGAATGAGCAGGGGATGCGTTGGATTTCCGGTCCTCATGTTTATGATTAAATTTTTACACCCTTTGCATTGATAATTCTGGTTTACTTGATCCTTATTGGCATTCTGCTTTTAGTTTGGACTGTAAATCGTACCGATGTTCATGATCCTTTCCGCGTCAATGTCAGGACAGATTCAATACATGTCGTTTACTCCTCTTGATACACTGAACACCGTATTCGGATTCAGTTCGTTTCGCCCTTATCAGAAGCAGATTGTCGAAGCTGTTATTGATGGTCAGGACGCCTTTGTTTTGATGCCGACCGGGGGGGGTAAATCACTCTGCTTCCAGATTCCGGCACTCCATCGCGAGGGGGTCGCTATTGTTATTTCGCCCTTGATTTCGTTGATGAAAGATCAGGTCGATGCGTTGCTGGATAATGGTGTTCGGGCCGCCTGTTACAATTCTTCTCTATCACCGGCGGAGTCTCGTGACACCTTAAGCCGGCTCAACTCCGGTCAACTCGATCTTCTTTATATCGCTCCCGAGCGTCTGATGCAGAGTGAATTTCAAAATCAACTGAAAAAGCTGCCGATTTCTCTGTTTGCTGTTGATGAAGCACACTGTGTTTCGCAGTGGGGACACGATTTTCGACCTGAATATGTCCAGCTCGGCAAGTTGCGCGATCTCTTTGCGGGTATTCCGATGATTGCCTTGACCGCAACGGCCGACCCGCAGACTTGTGAAGACATTCTGCATCGACTTGGCATGCGCAATGCGCACTGTTTCGCCGCCGGTTTTGATCGACCAAATATCCGTTATCTGGTGGCCGATAAACAGAAACCTTTTGCTCAACTCTCGGCTTTTATCACCGGTCATAGCAACACGTCGGGGATCGTCTATTGCCTCTCCCGAAAACGAACTGAAGATGTTGC
>JACUTX010000221.1 GCA_014859615.1 Desulfuromonadales bacterium
TCAGCCACGCTTGAAGGTCTCAAGGAGTCGTCGAGCGGCTGCACCGGGAGTCGTCGTTCCGGCTGCAACCGAGTCGAGGAGCTGCGGCAAGAGCGCTTCGACCCGGGGGTGGCGGTGAAACAGCTGTTTAAGATCGTCCATCAGCAGCGTCCACATCCAGTCGACCGATTGGCGTTGACGTTTTTCGGCAAATTCGCCACTTGTTTGCATGGTGGTCTGAAACGCTTCGACCATCTCGCGAACCTCCACGATCCCCTCCTCATGCAAAGCACTGCAGAGGAGAACCGGAACCTGCCAGTTCGGGCTTTTCGGCTTGAGCAGATGCAGGGAATTGATATACTGCTGACGGGTCAGGGCGGCGCGGGGGCGGTTCTCCCCTTCGGCTTTGTTGATAATGATCGCATCGGCGATCTCCATGACGCCGCGCTTGATCCCCTGCAGTTCGTCACCCGCCCCGGTCAGCTGCAGCAGGATAAACAGATCGACCATCGAGGAGACGGTGATCTCTGACTGACCGACCCCGACGGTTTCGACGATAATCACATCGTATCCCGCCGCTTCGCAGATCAGCATGGTTTCACGTGTTTTGCGGGCGACTCCGCCGAGGGTCTCACCGGCTGGTGACGGTCTGATAAAAGCGTGCGGATCGCGGGAGAGTTCTTCCATGCGGGTTTTGTCGCCGAGAATACTCCCGCCGGAAATCTGCGAAGAGGGGTCGACGGCCAAAACAGCGACTTTGTGCCCGAGTGATGTCAGATGCAGACCGAACGCCTCGATAAAAGTGCTCTTGCCGGCACCGGGGACGCCGGAGATACCGATACGAATCGAGTCGCCTGTCGCCGGGAGCAATTCATCGAGGAGGGTGGTTGCGGCGACAGAATGATCGAGGTTGCGGCTCTCAATCAGGGTGATCGCCTTACCGATAGCACGGATATGTCCGGCGCGAACGCCGTCTGCGATATCATGAATCATGGAGATGGAGACTCTTTCTTCCGTATACAATCGATTGAACTGCTGCAGTCAAAACAGTGCCTGAAACTCCCTGTTACTCTACTTTGCCCGGCAATCAATTGTCTACTTGCGTCTGCAGACAAAAAAGGGCAGGCCAATAGCCCACCCTTTTTTTGATGTCAGCGTATCAATTTATTTCCCTTCGATCGCGTCGAGGGTCTGGTTCGCCGATGTGATGATCGGTGTTCCGGGGCCGAAGATTCTGGCCGCACCTGCCGCGTAAAGCTCGTCGTAATCCTGGCGTGGAATCACCCCGCCGCAGACCACGACAACATCATCGGCGCCCAGTTTTTTCAGGGCAGCGACCAGATGGGGGACCAGAGTTTTGTGACCGGCGGCCAGACTCGAAACGCCGACGACATGGACGTCGTTTTCGACCGCCATTCTGGCCGCTTCCTCAGGCGTCTGAAACAGCGGCCCGACATCGACATCAAAACCGGCATCGGCATAGGCGGTCGCAACAACCTTGGCGCCACGATCGTGTCCATCCTGCCCCATTTTAGCGATCAGGATGCGCGGACGGCGTCCTTCTGCGGCTGAAAAAGCTTCGACCCGCTTCAATAATTCTGCAAAATCTTTATCGTTTGCCACCACGGACCCATACGCTCCCGAGACGAGTTTGATCTCGGCCTTGTGCCGACCGAAGATCTTCTCCATTGCATCTGAAATTTCGCCAACACTCGCCCGCAGACGTGCGGCATCGACACTGAGAGCAAGAAGATTACCGGTCCCATTCTCGCATGCGGTGGTGATTGCGGCAAGCGCCTTTTGACAGGCGGCTTCATCACGGTCGGCGCGCATTTTTTCAAGACGCACAATCTGCGATTTACGCACCGCACTGTTATCGACATCGAGAGTCTCAATCGGATCTTCTTTGGCGAGCTGATACTTGTTGACGCCGACGATGACATCACGACCGCTGTCGATTGCTGCCTGTTTTTTAGCCGCCGATTCTTCAATCCGCAATTTCGGCATCCCGGTCTCGATCGCCTTGGTCATCCCGCCCAATCCCTCAATCTCATCCAGAATCTTTTGCGCTTCGTCAATGAGCGACGCAGTGAGGCTCTCGACATAGTAGGATCCGGCGAGAGGATCGACGACGTTGCAGATCCCGGTCTCTTCCTGCAGCACCAGTTGGGTATTGCGAGCGATGCGGGCCGAATGATCGGTCGGCAGGGCGATCGCTTCATCCAGTGCATTGGTGTGCAGCGACTGGGTGCCGCCGAGCACCGCTGCCATCGCCTCGACAGTTGTGCGGATCACATTGTTGTACGGATCCTGTTCGGTGAGGCTCCAGCCGCTCGTCTGGCAGTGTGTTCGCAACATCAACGATTTCTGGTTCTTCGGATTGAACTGCTGCATCATGTTGGCCCAGAGATAACGGGCGGCGCGCAGCTTGGACGCTTCCATGAAGAAGTTCATACCGATGGCAAAAAAGAACGACAGACGTGGTGCAAAGCTGTCGATGTCGAGTCCCTTGGCGATAGCGGTGCGGACATATTCGAGTCCGTCGGCAAGAGTAAAGGCGAGCTCAAGGGCGTTATTCGCCCCGGCTTCCTGAATATGGTAGCCGGAGATCGAGATCGAATTGAAACGCGGCATATATTGACTGGTATATTCGATAATATCGGCAATAATCCGCATCGACGGTGCTGGCGGATAGATGTAGGTGTTGCGCACCATAAACTCTTTGAGAATATCATTCTGGATGGTTCCGGCGAGCTGCTCCGGTGTAACCCCCTGTTCTTCGGCGGCGATAATATAATTGGCCATGATCGGTAAAACAGCCCCGTTCATGGTCATGGAGACCGAGACTTTATCGAGCGGGATGTCGCCGAACAGGATCTTCATATCCTCGACCGAATCGATAGCGACGCCAGCTTTCCCGACATCCCCGACCACGCGTGGATGATCCGAATCGTAACCACGGTGCGTGGCGAGGTCGAAAGCGACAGACAACCCCTGCTGGCCGGCAGCCAGATTTCGCTTGTAAAAAGCGTTAGATTCCTCTGCAGTGGAGAATCCGGCATACTGACGAACCGTCCAGGGACGCCCGGCATACATGGTCGCCATCGGCCCCCGGGTAAACGGTGCCAGGCCGGGGAGAGAACCGGTCGACTTCAGTCCGACCAGATCCTCTTTTGTATAGAGCGGTTTAACCGAAATCCCCTCAGGGGTTTCCCATTTGAGTCCGGAAAGATCAGCGGATTTCTTCTCTTTTTTGGCCAGAGCTTCCCAGTCGGCCAACGTCTTCTTCTCAAAGTTACTCATAGTTTGTCCTCGTCGATTCTGTTATGTAAGGGTCTCTTTCATGACAGCGGCAGGGCGTTTAATGAAAAAAGGGGCGACCGCTGCGGCCGACCCTCTTGTATCGCCAGCGACACACAAAAACCGAAAATGGCTCCATGCAAGATTATCGATTTGTTAAAACGTCAGGTGAATCTAACGGGTCACAACTGCCATAACCTGAACTTCCGTCCCCTCTTCAGCGAGCAGACGGTGCCGAAGCGCTGAATCGAAGTAGATCGAATCCCCCTCTTCGAGATAAAACCGTTCATCTTCCAGGAGTATTTCAGCCCGCCCTCTGAGAATCAGTAAAAACTCTTCACCTTCATGCGTATAGAGCATCTCTTCATCCGGCCGTTCACCAACGGTCAGCATAAAAGGTTCCATTTTCTTGTTGCGCTTGCGAAAGGAGAGCGCTTCATAGATGTAGCCGTGCCCGGTCCCTTTGTTCGAAATAACCCGGCTGACCACCCGACGCTCGGCTTTGCGTACCACTTCGTATTTGAGATCTCCTTCGTCATCTTCAAAAAAGTGTCCCATTTTGACATCAAAAAAGCGGGCAATCTTGGAAAGAGTCGCAATCGGGGGGGAGACATTATTGTTTTCGATCTGCGAAATCAGCGCCGGTGAAAAGCCGGTTTCACGAGCGACATCCTGCAGCGTCAGTTTACGCGCTTTGCGCAGCTTCTTGATTTTCGCGCCGATCTTGAATTCTACCTGAGGTCCGTTCATAAATGCCTGCAGTCAATTTGGTCATTAATAAAAAAATGTTTTAAAATGACGATTTAACCCGAAGAGGGATAAATTGTCAATGAATATTTACTCAAGATAAAATGCCCTTTACCGATATTGAAGACGT
>JACUTX010000222.1 GCA_014859615.1 Desulfuromonadales bacterium
CGCAAGGAATTCGACAATTCGATTCTTTTGCTCAGTGTGGTCCTCACCTGCCTCGGGGTTGTGATGGTCTACTCCGCCTCATCGATTATGGCAGAAAAGCGTTTTGCAGACGGATTCTTCTTTCTCAAGCGTCAAGGCGGGTATGCCCTCGCCGGATTTGTCATTATGGCCATCGTTGCCCAGATTGATTACCGCTACTATCGTAAAGCCGCGGCACTGTTCTTCTTGATCAGTCTCGGATTATTGATTGCCGTCCTGATTCCGGGGGTTGGAACAAAGATCAGCGGGGCCGCGCGCTGGATCCGTTTTATGGGGGTCAATGTACAGCCGGCAGAAATCGTGAAGGTCACGCTGGTGGTGTTTATGGCCTATTCGCTCAGTAAAAAAGGAGAGAGAGTCAAACTGTTCTGGAACGGCCTGATGCCGTATCTGCTGATTTTGGTTTTGATTGTCTCCCTGTTGCTCGGTCAGCCCGATATGGGGAGCGCCATCACGGTTGTTACGGTTGCGCTGGTGATGCTCACCGTGGCCGGTGCACGGATTCGTCATCTGTTCCTGCTGGTTATGACGGCACTGCCGCTCTTCTACTTTCTGGTGATGAATGTCGATTACCGACGGCGTCGGATTTTGGCTTTCCTCAACCCCTGGGATGATCCGACCAACAGCGGTTTTCAGATTATTCAGAGCTGGATTGCCTTCGGCAGCGGTGGTCTGATCGGTAATGGACTCGGAGAAAGCAAACAGAAACTGTTCTACCTGCCGGAGGCACACACCGATTTTATTTTTTCGGTGATTGGGGAAGAACTCGGTTTTGTCGGCGTTTTTGTTATCAGCTCGATGTTCATGCTGCTGATCTGGCGAGGAATGCGGACCGCTCTTGAAACCAGCGACCCTTTCGGGAAAAATCTCGCTTTCGGGATCAGTCTGATGCTCGGTCTGGAAGCTTTTCTCAATATCGCCGTGGTCCTCGGTATGTTGCCGACCAAAGGGATGGCGCTGCCGTTCTTGTCTTACGGCGGTACAAGTCTGTGGGTCACACTCGTCTCAATCGGGATCTTGCTCAACATATCGAGTCAGCTGCCAAAGGAGTTGCGATGAGACTGCTGCTGGCCGGGGGCGGAACCGGCGGACACCTCTTTCCGGCGGTTGCCCTGGCCGAAACATTAAAACGTCAGGATACGTCGGCGCATATCTTGTTTGTCGGAACCAGGAACGGACTCGAATACCGGGTCTTACCGAAGCTTGGCTGGGATCTGGAGATTGTTAATATCAGTGCATTTACCGGCAAGGGGATGATAACCAAGGGGGTTGTGATGGCAAAATTATGTCAGAGCATCATGCAGGGACGTACGATTCTGAAGCGATTTCGACCCGACGCCGTGATCGGTGTTGGCGGTTATGCTTCGGCTCCCCTGGTGATCGCCGCCAAAACGCTCAGGTTACCGGTGCTGCTGCACGAGCAGAATGCGATCCCCGGTCTGACCAACAAAATTCTGGCTCGCTGGGCCGATCGGGTCTGCGTCGCATTTGATCAGACTGTTGCCGAATTTTCGGGAATTCGCACCGTAGTGACCGGCAATCCGCTTCGGATCGGCATCTCTGATGCGCCGCAGAAAAGTGGCCAGCCGCCGACACTGCTGGTGTTCGGTGGTTCTCGCGGTGCTCGAGCGCTCAACGAAGCGATCTGTGCGGCGTTGCCGCTCCTGCTGAAAATGCACCCGGATTTGCGTCTGATCCATCAAACCGGAGATGAAGATCTGGCGCGGGTTCAATCAGTTTATGCCGCAACCGGTTGTCTGAATGCAACCGTTACCGCCTTTATTGATGATATGTCTGCGGTCTATCAACAGGCTGATCTGGTCGTCTGTCGTGCGGGAGCAACCACGATCGCAGAATTGACCGCTAGCGGCCGACCCTCGATCGTAATTCCGTATCCGTTTGCCGCCGGAGATCATCAGAAGGCGAATGCTCTGGCTCTGGTCGATAAACAGGCCGCTATCATGCTGGAGCAGACGGAACTCAGCGCAGACCTATTGGCTGAAACCGTACATCGGCTGCTGGCCGATCGCGAGCAGTTGCAAGCGATGGCCAAAGCGGCCAGACAGCTAGGGAAGAGTGACGCGGCAGAAACGATCCTGCAGATCTGTCGGGAGATGATTCAAACCAGGAGTGTTGCCTGATGTACGGAAAAATTAAAAAAATACATTTCGTCGGCATTGGTGGTATCGGCATGAGTGGCATCGCCGAAGTACTGCTTAACCTCGGCTACCAGGTCTCCGGTTCAGACCTCGCCAGTACGGATATCACCGCGCGTCTCGTCACTCTCGGCGCAACCGTCTATTGCGGGCACCAGAAGGAGAATCTGCAAGCGGTCAATGTCGTCGTCACTTCGACCGCCGTCCGGGTTGATAATCCCGAGGTGGTCGAGGCGCAGCGACAAAAGATTCCGGTGATCCCGCGAGCGGAGATGCTCGCCGAACTGATGCGGATGAAATACGGTGTCGCCATCGCCGGAACGCACGGCAAGACCACCACCACCAGCATGGTCGCGACGATCCTGTCGCACGGCGGAATTGATCCGACGGTGGTCATCGGCGGGCGTCTCGATTCCCTCGGATCGAATGCCAAACTTGGCCAGGGCGATTTTCTGGTTGCCGAAGCAGACGAATCTGACGGCTCTTTCATGAAATTGTCGCCGACCATCGCCGTGGTGACCAACATCGATGCCGACCATCTCGATTATTATCGCGATCTGGATGAAATCCGTGAAACGTTCATTCATTTCATGAATAAAGTCCCTTTCTACGGAATGACGGCGATTTGTCTGGACGACCCGAATATTCAATCGTGCATTCCTCAGATCAGCAAGCGGTTTGTCACCTACGGTCTGTCGAGCCAATCCGATCTCCATGCGTCAGCTCTCACCTATGAAGGGAGCCGAACCCGTTTTACCGTTAACAACCGCGAGGGGGTTCTGGGAAAAATCTGTCTGAATATGCCGGGGCAACACAATGTCCTCAATGCGCTGGCCGCCATCTCTGTTGGTCTGGAACTCGGGTTGCCATTTCCGACCATCGCCGAGGGGCTGAATGAATTTGGCGGTGTTCAACGCAGATTTCAGATCAAATATGATCAGGCCGGCATCATGGTGGTCGACGATTACGGGCATCATCCGACAGAGATTATCGCGACCCTCAAAGCCGCCCGCAACGGCTGGGATAAGCGTCTGGTCGTAATTTTTCAACCGCACCGCTACAGTCGAACTCAGGCGCTTTATGATGAGTTTATGACCGCATTTAATGAATCAGATCATCTGGTGGTGATGGATGTCTATGCGGCGAGTGAAGATCCGATCCCGGGTGTGGAAGGGTCAGATCTGGCCGCCGGTATCGCCGGTCATGGGCATAATGATGTCCACTTTATTGCCGATTCTGCAGAGATTGTTGCACATCTTAAAAATACGGTTAAGGGCGGAGATCTGGTTCTGACCCTCGGAGCTGGCAGTGTCTGGAAAATAGGCGAAGCGTTGATCCGCGAATTAAGGGCAAAATGACGATCGATTTTGACGACATTTTTGAGCAGCTCAAGCAGGAGTTGGCAGGCGAAGTCCGGCGGATGGAGCCGATGGCTGCACATACGACCTGGCGGCTTGGAGGGGCGGCTGAACTCTATATTGTTCCGGCGGATTCAGCCGATGTTGGCCGGGCTCTGCAGCTTCTGGCCATGGAGTCTTGTCCCTGGATCCCGTTCGGTCATGGCGGGAATCTTTTAGTCCGGGATAAAGGGATCAAGGGAGCGGTGATTCATACCCGCAATCTCGATTGGTTGAAGATTCAGGACGAGGGGAAGGTTGTCGTTGGCGCCGGACTGTCACTGATGTCTTTGATCCGGCAGACAACCGAGCGCGGCTTGGGGGGGATTGAGAGTCTGGCTGGAATTCCGGCCACTGTCGGCGGGGGAATCGTGATGAACGTCGGTGCCCATAACCAGGAGCTGGGGAAGGTTGTCACCGATATCACTCTCTACAGTTCGCATGGCCGCACTGTTTTAAGTGCCGAAGAGCTTAATTTTGTCTACCGCAGCTGCACTCTGCCGTACGGGAGCCTGATTACAGAAGCGTCACTGCAGCTCAAAGG